>CALIOE010000035.1 GCA_938044775.1 uncultured Rhizobiaceae group bacterium | reverse complement strand
GGAATCGCCCAAATTGCCTGTGTCATGGGGTCTTGTACGGCCGGCGGGGCCTATATGCCTGCCATGTCCGACGAGACAATTATTGTTAAAAAGCAGGGAACGATTTTTCTTGGCGGTCCGCCGCTGGTCAAAGCCGCAACGGGTGAAGAAGTCAGCGCTGAAGATCTGGGCGGCGCGGATGTTCATACCCGTCTCTCGGGCGTGGCGGATCATATGGCGGAAAACGACACCCACGCTTTGGAAATTGTGCGTAACATCGTGCGCGGGCTCAACAGACCATTTCAGGCTCCATGTGAAATTCGGCAAAGCGTCGATCCGCAGTTTTCCGGCGATGATCTGGAGAAGGTGGTCCCGGTTGATCTGCGCAAGCAATACGACATTCGCGAGATCATAGCGCGGCTCGTCGACGGCTCTCGGTTCGACGAGTTTAAGGCACGTTATGGAACAACGCTGGTCACCGGCTTTGCGCATCTCCATGGAATGCCGGTCGGTATCGTCGCCAACAACGGTATTCTGTTTTCACAGAGCGCGCTCAAAGGAGCTCATTTCATCGAATTGTGCTGTCAGCGCTCGATCCCGCTTTTGTTTCTGCAAAATATCACCGGATTTATGGTTGGACGCGAGCACGAAACCGGGGGTATCGCAAAGGATGGCGCCAAACTGGTGAATGCGGTGGCATGTGCTCGTGTGCCCAAGCTTACTGTGGTCGTCGGCGGCTCCTACGGCGCGGGAAACTACGGCATGTGCGGGCGTGCTTACTCGCCGCGTTTCCTTTTCATGTGGCCCAATGCAAGAATTTCCGTGATGGGCGGTGCGCAGGCAGCGTCCGTGTTGGCCACTGTGAAGAGAGACGGACTGGAACGGCGAGGCGAGGAATGGTCGGAAATTGAAGAGGCCGAGTTCAAGCAACCCATCGTCGAGCAGTTTGAAGAAGAAGGTCATCCATATTATTCCACCGCTCGCCTTTGGGACGATGGCATCATTCGACCCCGGGATACCCGTCGCGTTCTGGGTCTGGCGCTGGCCGCAAGTCTCAATGCTCCCATCGCTGAGACACGTTTCGGCGTGTTTCGGATGTGACTGCAGGGCTGTGGCTTTCGGCCTTGAGTTTTTTGTCGTAGCGGCTCTTGTTGTCTTTCTAACAGGGATCTCGAAATCCGGATTCGGGGCCGGTGTCGAGATGCTGGCGGTGCCGATTATGGCGCTTTTCATTGCTCCACAGGCTGCGGCGGCCATCATGCTGCCGATACTGGTCATGATCGATTGGGCCAACTTTTGGCGCTATCGCAACGACTGGGTCAAAGGACTGCTCATCTTGTTGGTGCCCGCCGCGCTTTGTGGCATCGTGTTGGGCGCGCTGACGTTTCAGTTTTTGAATGCCGAGTTCCTCAAGTTTGGCCTTGGCATCCTCACATTGGCGTTTGTTGGCCAAAGAATGCTGCTCAACAAACGGGGCGGGGAAACCCGCAATCCCGGAAAACCTCTGACATTGCTGCTGGGGGTGACAGGAGGGTTCACGAGTTTTGTTGCGCATGCCGGCGGTCCCCCCATTAAAATGGTGCTCTTCTCGCAGGAGCTGCCGAAGAAACAGTTTGTTGCAACAAATTCCTATCTATTCGGATTGATCAATTTCCTGAAAGTGTTGCCGTATTTCCTGCTTGGGCAGTTTTCAACGCAGAATTTGTCGGTGAGCTTATCGCTGGCGCCGCTGGTTCCCCTGGGAGTGTTGGTCGGCTACAGGTTGAACGGCATCGTATCCCAACTTCTCTTCGAGCGGATAGTGACGTGCGCCATGGTCCTCGCTGGTATCAAGCTCCTGTGGGACGGTCGGCTCCTGATCTATTGAAGATGTAATTCACGGCAATTGGCCCGTACCTTATAGTTCGGTCGCATGACCGATTCGAAACCTGAAAGAGCTGAAAAAAACCGCCAACGAAGGTTGCAGATCCTTGCAGCGACTTTGCGTGTTTTGCGCCGTGAAGGAGCCGGCGTATCTACCGCGCGTATTGCAGCTGAAGCGAAGTGCTCCAAAGAAACGATCTATTCCTGGTTCGGTGACCGAGGGGGACTCTTTGCTCAGCTTGTTCTTGAACAGTCAGCCGCGACCAACGCTGCGTTGGTCAAGGCGATCGGCGCAGAAGACGACGGATTTGAGGCTGTTTTGACCCGTTTTGGAATGGCGCTTCTTGACCTTCTTACCGGAGAGGCGTCAATCGCAATTCACCGTGCGGCCATGGCGGAAGCGACCGCAGACAGCGCTTCGCTGGGGGCAATTCTGCAGTCCAGCGGGGGAGACGACGTCAGTGAAATTATGGTTTCGATGCTCGAAAATGCCCGCTCCAATGGACAAGTCACATATAGCGATCCGAAAGAGGCGCTGGGAACATTTGTCGGTCTGGTTATGCGCGACACACAGACGCGGTGTTTGATTGGGTTAGATGCACGACCTGATGGTCCCGAAATGCAGGTCCTGGCAGAGCAGGCTGTCGATCGATTCAAGAAGATTTATGGGCCTGTCGCAGGGTAAGAGTGTTCCTCTTGTGTTCTCTCGGTGGAGGCTCTAGATGACTGTCTATGGTCTTGCGCTCAGGGGCTTCCCAGAATGAAATTTTCTGCCGAACAGGACGATGCGCTTGTGGCCGTTTCCCGGTGGTTGAAGCAGGGCTATCCTCAGGTTTTTCGCCTTTTCGGCTATGCCGGTACCGGTAAGACGACTCTTGCCAGACATCTGGCCGAAGACGTCGACGGGGATGTCCTGTTTGCGGCCTTCACGGGCAAGGCAGCATTGGTGCTGCGTTCCAAGGGAGCCAGCAAGGCGAGTACTATTCACTCGTTGATCTATCGGCCTCGCGGGGAGGAAATGGTCGAGGACGAAGGAACCGGTCGCTCCGCGATGACGCCGTTGTTCTCACTGAACCGGCAGAGTCCTGTGTCGAGTGCCGCACTGATCGTAATCGATGAATGCTCGATGGTTGATGAACAGCTGGGGCGGGACCTGCTTTCATTTGGAACACCCATCCTGGTGCTCGGCGACCCCGGGCAATTGCCTCCTGTTTCGGGCGGCGGCTTTTTTACGGAACAGGAACCCGACGTCTTACTGGAGAGTATTCACAGACAGGCACGCGACAATCCGATTATCGACCTTGCACAAGCCGTTCGGGAAGGAAACGCACTTGCACGTGGAGAATATGGATCCAGCAAAGTGGTTGGTCGAAGTGACGTGAACCAACAAGACGTGCTTGAGGCCGATCAAGTTCTTGTCGGCACGAACAAAACCCGCCGCGCTTACAATCAGCGTCTTCGCGATCTCAAAGACTTTCAGGGCCCGCTGCCGGCGGCTGGAGACAAGTTGGTTGCACTGCGAAACGATCCCGCGAAAGGCCTTCTAAACGGCTCGCTTTGGCAGGTCTCGTCCGCCCCCAATTCGGCAAAACCCTTCATGAATTTGCTTATTCGCTCAGAAGACGATGGCATGGAACGCACCTCGGCCAAGATTAAGGTCCTCAAGGCCGCGTTTGAGAACCCGGAAGAGGAACTGCCCTGGCAGGTCAAACGTCGCTACGATGATTTTGACTACGGCTACGCCCTGACCGTCCATAAATCGCAGGGATCTCAGTGGGACGATGTCTATCTGTTTGACGAAAGCTGGGCCTTTCGCGAGCACAGTCAACGGTGGCTCTATACAGCAATCACCCGCGCTGCCGAAAAGATAACGATCGTAAAATAGCGTCGGGTGCCGCCAGAATTGATACATCATGGTTAATGGGTTGTTAGCTTTTAGGGAGCAGCGTTAGGGGGCTTCAAAGTATCAGGAGTGTCGTAAGTGGCGGTTGATTTTAACTTCAGCCGCAGGTGAGTTCACCGGACACATCACGTTTGCCTCGGTTGAGCTCAGCCTGTGTGCTGGCAACGAAGGCTGTGACATGAATAGAAAAATACAGAGAATCGTGATTGGTTGCATGGGCTGGGGAGCCTTGACTGCTGCCGCTATGGCGCCGGTAAGCGCCGGTGCAACGAACCGCTACTGCGGTGAAAGGGCTAAACTGGTTAAATTCCTGCAGGGGAAGTATTCGGAGAGACCGAGGGCAGTTGGCGTTTCAGGTTCGGGGAAAGCTGTCATGGAGGTTTATACGTCTGAAAAAGGCAGCTGGACCCTGTTGATGACGATGACCAACGGCAAAACCTGCATCATGGCGGCCGGGCACTCGTGGGAAGACAGCGACAAGCTCGCATATTTGCCCAAGAGCTAGCTGAATTCTGCCTTTGCGGTCATCGCCAGGTGGCCGCTTGAGGTCTCGGCCCATGCCTCGACCTGGTTCGCGCCAGACCTGTTTGCACAGATGCAGAAAGTGTCCGTGTCGAATATCGGGGCGACAGCTCGAAATGAAAAGCTGGACAGCAGGCTGTTGCCGCGTTTTTGCGCCAAACCTGCCAGCAGTGTTGCGGTCAAGGGACCATGGAACACCAATCCGGGGTATCCTTCGACGTCCCGGCAGTAATCCTTATCGTAGTGAATACGGTGACCGTTAAAGGTCAGCGCTGAGTAGCGGAACAGCATTGTCGAAGAGGGTGTAATCTCTTCCCTGAGTTCGGCAGTGTTGGGGACTGCCTGAGGTTGGGGCTTTGCGGCATCCGGCGAAGGCTCCTCGCGGTAAACGATGTCGTGCTCCTCGCTCAGACGGACTTCGTTGTCTTCTCCGCGAAACTCATGACTGACGGTGATGAAGCACAGCAAACCGCTGCGTCCCCGTTTGAGTTGAATTTCCTTGATCGTCGAAAGCTTTTTCACGGTTTCGCCGAGCAGCAAGGGGGCGTTAAACGTCAATCGGCCTCCGGCCCACATACGCCTTGGCAGGTCAACCGGGGGGAGAAATCCACCTGTCCGGGGGTGACCATCCTGGCCGAGGCCCGACTGGGGAACGGCATTGGCGAAGTGCAACCAATGCCAAAGCGGTGGCAGTGCATCACCCGTGTCGAAGCTTGGCTGTTGATCCAACAAGGCCTGCATGAGCCTCGATTGTGTGGCGTGTAAGGTGTCGGTTGTTGCTTCCTGCTTCCCAACCCACTGCCTTAGTACATCTTCGTCATTTGTCGGCTGTGTCATTTACCGTCGCCCTTGTTTTCAGATTTTGAAGAAAGTCGCCAAGGGCATCAATGCCTTTGTACCGCCGTTCAGCCGTTGTCATAAGCTTGTATTGACGAAGAATGGTGTCAAACAATTCGCGCCCGGCGGCGGTCTTCATCAACTCACTCAGTGCTTCGACCTTAATTCGAATTGTGAAAAGGATATCTCCGCCGGTGCCCAGTTTGTGGAGCGTTTGATATTCCCGTCGTAGATAGATGTCACGTCTAGTGTTCAGAGCTTCCTCTCTGCTATTTTCAGAGCGGTCGCGTCGAAGCTTCCCGCTCCCGTCAAGCGACCAGTTCTCTCGCCAAACAGGTACCCGCGGGTTCAGACGGTCAAAAATCCGTTTGATGCGTTCATTGGTTTTTTCGTTCATAGGGACTGGTCCGTGAACGGACTCGAGGGGGCGCCCAAATTTCTCCTGAAGATTCCAGGAAGAGGGGAAACACAGGGATGCAGCGGCAATGCGCCAGCCATCTTCCCCGCGTCTCATGAGAACCAGGTCGTCCTGAACAAGCAATGCAAGCGGAGCCAGAGGCAGGTCCGGTGTGCTCGTCAAGTCCAACGGCTTTCCGTCCGCTGCGAGCACCGTTCCGTTCTCAAAATCATAGAGTTCGCCATGGTGTTTTCTCAAACTCGTCAGGATAAGATCCATTGCTTCGAGCTGGGCTGTGGCCGTGCCTTGCTCTGCCATGCAAACATTGTTGAACTGGGACTCGTACAAGGCCCGTTTTTCGCGGATGTATTGCTCCAGCTCGTTGTCCAGCAAAAGGAAGTCGTCGGACGGCAAGGGCTTCAGGCCGATCGCAAATGGCCGCGCGGCACTCAAGAACGGCTTGAGTTCCTTGTTTGGCAATGACGGTCGACTCAAATCTTCTGTCAAAATGGAAATCCCGCCAGGTCAATCTCTGCATCGGGTCTCCATTGTTCATTTCCCAGGGGTTTGACCATGAAGTGTCGGTTGCGCTCACGGATCGTGGTGCCGGTTCGCGCACCTTCAATATTGCTGACTGTGATCATGTTGGGAGCGGGTACAAAGCCGGCTTTGGAATAGATTTTGCTGGTTCCAAACAGCGCAGCAAAATCGGCATCTGCCTTTCGCCCCTCGTCCAGGGCTGAAGCGACCAGGTTACTCCCAATCCCTTGTCTCCTGTGGGTCTTGGCTACCGCAACTTCTGCGATACCGACAATATCTACCCGTTGCTGCCCTAGCCGTATGGCTCTGTAGGCAATCGCAAGGTGACCGACAAGCAGCGCATCGGCCCAGACAAGAAAGCGGCAATGATGTCGATTATGAAAAAATGTCCTGCCCTGGAAATCGGCACTGAAGTTCTCTTTCAGAAGTCGGGCGATGGTTCTTTCAAGTGCCCGACCCAGTCTGAGCTCCTCTATCCGTTCTACGGTAAGATCTGTTGTTTCCATCGGTCCCCGCATTCCACCCGCAAGGTTGCATGTTGGTTTTGGCATTGTCATTGTCAGGCAACAAGCAACCGGTCAAAAGTCAATGCCAGCCGATCTCTCAGTTAACCTGAATGCCGTTGCTCAGTTACGCAATCGACGGGATTTACCGTGGCCCAGTGTCGTCGATTTGGGCCGAATTGCGCTGCAGAACGGTGCCCACGGACTGACGATTCATCCGCGGCCGGATCAAAGGCACATTCGCTTTTCCGACGTGCCGGAGTTAAGGGCTCTGCTGGATGACGAGTTCCCGGACCGCGAATACAATATTGAAGGCTATCCGACAGAAGAGTTCCTATTGATTTGTGAAGCCAATCAGCCGGAGCAGGTGACCCTAGTTCCCGACGATCCTTCGCAGGCCACATCTGATCACGGTTGGGATTTCAAGAGTCACCACAACATGTTGGGTTCGATTGTTGACAGACTGAATCAATCAGGCATGCGCGTTTCCCTGTTTGCCGATGCGGATCCAGACAGTATGAAATGGGCCGCAGATACCGGCGCCGCCCGAATAGAGCTTTATACCGGCCCGTATGGTGGCTGTTTCGATGATGCCAAGGCGGCGCAGATCGAAGTCGAAAAACTGGGTGCAACTGCCGATGCAGCCCACAAACTGGGCCTGGGTGTCAATGCCGGGCATGACCTGACGGTTCAAAACCTTCCTGCGCTGGCTGCCCGCATTCCCGAGCTCGCCGAAGTTTCGATTGGCCATGGACTGACCAGCGACGCGCTGGAATATGGCATGGCCGCTACCGTCAGACGCTTCTTATTGGCTTGTGGGCACCAGAGTATGGCAGACCCCGATACTCTTTCTGTGAGCTCCTGATTGCCATTTTCTGCGTCTGCCGCTAAACCACCGCGAACTTGGATCGGTCATACGGTCAACAACGCTTTTCATATCTTTCAAGGGGAACGCTTATGCGCGTTTATTACGACCGCGATGCGGATATCAATCTGATCAAAGGCAAGAAGGTTTGCATCATTGGTTATGGGTCGCAGGGACGGGCGCATGCCATGAACCTCAAAGATTCCGGCGCCAAAGATGTCGTGATCGCGCTTCGTGAAGGCTCGGCCACCGTCAAAAAGGCTGAGGCCGACGGTTTTGAAGTAATGTCTGTTGCAGAGGCCGCCAAGGTGTCCGACCTTATGATGATGGCCGCACCTGATGAATTGCAGGCCGGTATCTGGAGTGAAAGCATCGCTGGCAACATCAAGCCTGGCGCTGCCATTGCATTTGCTCATGGACTTAATGTGCATTTCAATCTGATTGAGCCGGGCAAGGACATAGATGTCGTTATGATTGCTCCAAAGGGGCCCGGCCACACAGTGCGTGGCGAGTATCAAAAGGGCGGCGGTGTACCCTGCCTGATCGCTGTGCATCAGGACGCCTCGGGCAACGCGCATGATATGGCTTTGTCTTATGCCTGCGGTGTCGGTGGTGGTCGTTCAGGTGTCATCGAGACGACATTTCAGGAAGAATGTGAGACCGACCTGTTCGGCGAACAGGTCGTGCTCTGCGGTGGCTTGGTTGAGCTCATTCGCGCCGGTTTTGAGGTGTTGGTGGAGGCCGGCTACGCGCCTGAAATGGCCTATTTCGAGTGTCTCCACGAGGTGAAGTTGATCGTCGACCTGATCTACGAGGGCGGCATTGCCAACATGAACTACTCGATTTCGAATACTGCTGAATGGGGTGAGTACGTTTCCGGACCTCGCATAATTACGGACGAGACCAAAGATGAAATGCGTCGTGTTTTGAAAGACATTCAGACCGGACGCTTTACTTCCGAATGGATGCAGGAATGGCATTCTGGTGCTGCTCGGTTCAAGGGAACACGCCGTATGAATGACGGGCACCAAATCGAGGAAGTTGGCGAGAAGCTGCGTGGCATGATGCCTTGGATCAAGGGCAATGCTCTGGTCGACAAAGACAAAAACTAGATCAGGCGGCTGTTGCTGTTTTCACGGTCCGTCCTGTCATGCAGGGCGGGCCGTTCTGTTTCTCAAACGTCGAATGATCGGCTCATGTGTAGGGTGAAATGCACTGCTTTACCTTACCGCTGTATGTGACCCAGCTATTATCGTGCGGATTGTATGAACGATAGCGATTGTCGCACCAGCGGATGTGAGCGGTTAGGCCATCTTCCTCAACCGAGTCGAGAAACTCCCCATCATCTGCATAGCGTTCGTCGAGAAACTCCTTCTCCGGAACCGTTTCGCGATAGACATGAGTTTCGACGCCGTCTTCGTAGATATAATGCCGTTCAACGATCATTCTTCGGTCCTGAGCCGCTGCCGGGCTTGCTGCTGGGAGAATCACGTTGGTTGCTGACAGCCCAGCCAGCAACGCAAATTTGTGAAGTTTCATCTCATTCGCTCCATTGGTTTGAATTTGAAGATGAACGCAGTCTCAGCAGCAAATGTAGCGGTCCCGTGCCGATTTTGTGGCGATCGCGTCACGGATTGTTGCCGGGTGTTTCGGCAACAAAAAAGCCCGCTCCACAGAACGGGCTTTTCCAACTGATGTGATGCACTTTCCTACCGGTAGGGTGAGCGGCAACGTTTAACCCGACCGCTATAGGCCACGAAGGTATCTGATCGGGCCTGGTACGAGCGATAGCGCCTGTAGCACCAGCGCGTGTGGGCGCTGCCGCGTCTGCGGCGATAACGGCGCTCACGATAAATTGGGCGCGGCTCGTAGTAGACACGTGGCCGATAGTAGCGCGGGCGCCGATATCTGTAGTAACCGTCGTCATAATATCGGTGGCGATAACGGTCGCGTGTGATCGCACTTCCGATGATCGCTCCGCCAAGAACACCGAGTGCAATTGCACCGGCTCTGCGGTTGCGATGTCTGCGGCCGCGATAGTACCGGCGGCGACGCACATCGACGACGACACCTTCCCCGGTATAGTTTGACAGGACAGGCGGTCTTATGGCCGAAGCCTGAACCGGTTGATAAGTTGACAACGCGGTTGCAAAAACGACCAGAAGGCCAAGAAATTTCGTGAATATGTTCATGTTGAGATCCCATATAGCGATCGCGTTCCCAATGGGAATCTACCATGGCCCCCAAAAACTGTCCAATTATGACACAAAAAAGCCCGCTCGATTGAGCGGGCTTTGGAGTGCAGACGCGCAGTAATTCTCAATAGTAAGGCGACCGGCACTGGCGGACCCGGCCGCTGTTGCTGACCCAGCTGTTCGATCGCTCCTGATAGGAGCGATAACGCCTGTAGCACCAATTGATATGGCGACGGCTAAAGCCGCGGCGGACTTCGCGCCGACGAGCACGGTCGCGGGCAATCGCACCACCGACTATGGCTCCCCCAAGGACACCCAAAGCGATGCCGGCGCCCACGCGGCGGTTTCGCCTGCTGCGGCTACTGCGGCAGCGAGAGCGGTGACGACGGATAATCCTGCAGTGCCGACCATGCACCTGAACGACATTACTGTCTGAGAGAAATATTGGTGCTGCAACGGGTCTGAACGTTGCTGACTGGGCTGGCTGGTAAACCGAGATAGCAGTTGCAAAGGCAACCAAAATCCCAAATGATCTGGTGAAATATTTCATTTCCCCCCCTCTCTGAATGGTGCCCCGGCGAAAAGGCTAACACGGGACTTGTAAGCGTGTCTAACTGGCCAATCCGGTCGCAAAAAAAGCCCGCTCCGGGGAGCGGGCTTTAGCGCTGGCATTTGGAAGAAAACGCCACCAGCGAGTGCGGGAGTTACAGGCGGCAGCGGCGTACCCGGCCGTAGCGGTCAACCCATGTATCTGTTCTTTCGTCATATGACCGGTAGCGAGCGTAGCAACGGTTCACGTGACCGCGATAATAGTACCGGTCTGCACGGCGCTCGCGCGACCGACGGACGGCGCCGCCGACAATGAGGGTGCCAAGCACGCCTGCGGCGACACCTGCTCCGATAAGACGCTCACGACGTCCCGCGTCTGCGGGCGATGTTACAAGCGTTGTGGCAACAACGGTGGCGGCCATAAGTGTCGCCATTGCTGCGCTAAAGAATTTGGACTTGGGCGCTGACTTAATCATTTTTCTCTCCTGTTGTCGGACCTGATCTCTTGGGCTGGTCCCTGGGGCGTTGCAAGAACGTGTTGCTGTTCTTGGAATTACCCTATTTGCTGGCTGCAAAGCTCACAGTGCGTTCTGTCACAGGTTCGAAAAATGCTTATTATTCTGAGGGTTACAACAAAAAACCCCGGCGGATTGGCCGGGGTTTTCGAAGAATGTGCCTGGGGGAATCAGTTGTAGGGTGAATAGCACTGCCTCCGGCCACCGTGAAAAGGCTGGAATGTGTTGTCTGACGTCCGGTACGAACGGTAACGGTTGTAGCACCAGCTCACGTGATTACGGCCCAGAGAACGGCGGGCTTGACGGTACCTGCGGCGTGGCGCCTCCTCGTAGACTATCCGTGGCTCATCATAATAGCGTGCCGGACGATCGTAGTACCGACGGCGGGGTTCATAGTGCCGGCGGTGACGGCGATAACGGCGTGGCTCGTGGTAATAGTTGCGTGCGCGGCGGCGTTTTTCAGATTTCCGGGCAGCGTTGTCGAGCAGGATTGCTCCCGCGATACCGATTGCCGCACCGGCGATAATTCGTCTTTCACGTTTGCCCGCGTCGGCCTGAGAAACTGACGCACTCATCACTCCAACTGCCAGCAAGGCTGCGGTTGCGGTAGAAATAAGACGTTTCATGGAAGTCTCCTTTTGATTCCATCTTCCGCCTGGTTCGGAAGGCGAAAACCCTGTTTGCCGGGATAATCAGCCGCGGCGTTGTGATGCAACCAATCTATTGATTCCAATATGAACGGGGCATGAACTGAAAAACCCAATCGTTTCAAGGGTATGCGGGGCAGGTTCTTTGCCCATTTTCTGTCAAGCCGCATATATTGGGGGGACGGCGTTGACGCAGAAAGGCGTAAAGGCTTTGGTGCTCAGCTATGTCCGTTCGCATCGCCACGTTTAATGTTGAGAATCTGATGGCCCGTTTTGATTTCTCGGGGTGGAAAACTGCGATCAAGCGTGACCGGGCCATCTCACTGTTGAATGTTGCCTCTGAGGCAGACTACCGGGCGCTTGAACAGGCCAGAGTGGTTGTCCACGCTGATGATGCCCGCCAGATGACTGCCCTCGCGATCGCTGATGCTCAAGCCGACATTGTCTGCCTGCAGGAAGTCGAAAATCTCGATACCCTCGAGGCATTTGAGCAAAATTACCTTTCCCGCATGACAGGACTCTCGTATCCGGAGAAGGTCTGGATCGAGGGCAATGATACACGCGGTATCGATGTCGCTCTGATGGCGCGCGAGAAGACGGCCGACGGCCAGTCAATTGAACTGACTGATATCGTTTCGCACCAGTCTAAAACATTCGGTCAGATGCAGGTTCACAATAAGAGACTGCAGCAGATGGGTCTCGAGGCAGATGAACGGATCTTTCGTCGCGACTGCCTGGAGGTGAATGTCAGGATTGCCGGCAAACCGATGACGCTGTTTGTCTGCCACTTCAAGTCTATGGGACCGTTTCGCAATGGTATGTCGGGCAGGGACTACACCATGCCTGTCCGTCAGGCAGAGGCAAGAGCGGTACGCAATATCATAAACGGAAAGTTTGGAGAGGAACGAGCCGGGCGCATGCGCTGGATGATTTGTGGTGACCTGAACGATTATGCTGATCGGGTTGTGGTTTCCGGTGACCGGCAGAATGGATACGGCTTCGAGACGCGGAGTGAAGATGTTTCGGGCATCGATCCGCTGCTTGCGGACGGCTTTTCAAGCAGTCTGATGCAGCGGCGGCCGGAACAGGACCGCTGGACCTTGTACTACGCGTCCGGTCCAACCAACGATCCGACAAGACCTGAAGAGCGTGAAACCCGGCACCTTGTCCAGCTTGACTATCTGCTCGCCTCCCCAGCTGTTGCCAAGGCCAATCCTGCTGCGGTGCCGCAGATTGTCCGGGCCGGGCAGCCGCACCGTACCATTTTTCCGCCCGGACAAGATGTTGAGCGGTATCCACGAACTGGCTGGGACCGGCCAAAGGCATCTGACCATTGTCCGGTTGCGGTAACGCTTGAGATCGTTTGAACTGCCTTCTGGATTCGTTCACAGCCGGTTTGACACTCAATGACCCTGTCTCTGTTTGAGATCGCAGCACTGCTTCTTGCCCTGTCCGGCTTCTTTGGGTGGTTCAACCATACGATATTGAAGCTGCCACACACGATCGGTCTGCTGGTAATGGCTTTGATTGCCTCTCTGGTGCTCCTGGTTGTAGAAAAAGTCTTTCCGGCGCTCGGCATCACCGACACCTTGCAAGACGCAATAGCCCAGATCGACTTTTATGCGACGGTGATGGAGGGAATGCTGGCTTTCTTGCTGTTTGCCGGTGCGCTGCATGTTGACTTTGCTAGGTTGCAGGACAGGGCGCTGGCTATCGGCCTGATGGCTTCGTTCGGGGTCGTCATATCCACCTTTGTTGTCGCTGTAGGGCTTTTCTATCTGTCGGACCTTGTCGGTGTTCCAATTCCGTTTCTTTGGGCACTCGTTTTTGGCGCACTCATTTCGCCTACAGACCCCGTCGCGGTTCTCAGCCTCTTAAAATCCATTAATGTGCCTGAAGCGCTGGAAGCCAAGATCGCGGGAGAGTCCCTGTTCAATGATGGAGTAGGGGTCGTCGTTTTTACAATTGTGCTGGCAATCGCAATGGGAACGGGGGGGTCGGAGGTAACCGCCCTGCATGTGGCCGAACTGTTCTTTGTCGAGGCCGTTGGTGGTGCTGTATTGGGTGCTGTTACAGGCTGGATTGCCTATCGCGCCATGGCCATGATGGACGAGCATATGATCGAGATATTGATCTCGCTTGGCGTGGTGACCGCCACTTATGCGTTAGCGTTGCGGTTCCATCTTTCCGGGCCCATTGCCGTGGTGGTGACCGGATTGCTTCTGGGCAACCGAGGCGCGCGGGTCGGGATGAGCGAATCGACGAAACAGCACATGTTCGAGTTCTGGGAACTGATCGACGAAATCCTGAACTCAGTGCTGTTCCTGCTCATAGGGCTCGAGGTACTCCTGATTACCTTCGATCCATCCTTTGCTTGGCTTGCGATTGTGACCGTGCCGCTGGTTCTCTGCGCCCGCTTCACCGCCGTCAGCGTGCCTATATTGACGCTCTCAATTCGTCGCACATTCACCTCGGGTGCCATACCGGTGCTGACCTGGGGCGGATTGCGCGGTGGTATTTCAGTTGCGCTGGCGCTCTCACTTCCTGACATTCCTGAGAAACCGGCGATTTTGGCAATTACCTATGCAGTGGTACTCTTTTCCATCATCATTCAGGGCCTCACAGTAAAGGCGGTGGTGAACCGCACCGTCGATCCCACTTTGATTTAGGAGACTGTCGATGCAACGCCGATATGCCATTCTTGACGTGTTCACCGACAGGACTCTAAGCGGCAACCAGCTTGCCGTGGTGCTGGATGGCGATGGTCTTGACGACCGGCAGATGCAGGCCATCGCCTTGGAATTCAATTTGCCCGAAACGATCTTTGTTCGTCCTCCGCGGACAAATGGTCATACGGCGAATGTGCGGATCTTCACGCCGGGACGGGAACTTCCCTTTGCCGGACATCCCACGGTCGGATGCGCAATTGCTCTGGCGATGGAAACTAACGGATCGTCAAATTCCATTATTGTTCTGGAGGAGCCGGTGGGACCTGTACGCTGCGGGGTCAAAGTGGAAGGGACCGCCGGCTTTGCGGAGTTTGATCTGCCGAAACTACCAGAGCCGAGCGGCACGGCGGCCAGCAATGAGACGATCGCAGCGGCTTTGTCACTGAACCCGACCGACATCGGCTTTGAAAATCACCGTCCTTCGTGTTTTTCTGCCGGAACCCCATTTTGTCTTGTTCCGGTCCGCGATCTGGCGGCCGCGGAACGGGCGGAGGCTAATCTTTCGATTTGGGATGAAGCTTTCAACGATCGGGAAAGCGCGTGGGCTTCGTTCATCTATTGTCGCGAGACCGTCAATCACGATAACCAGTTTCACGCCAGGATGTTTGCACCCCGCGGCGGCATTCCAGAAGACCCTGCTACGGGCTCGGCGGTTGCTGCTTTTGCCGGCGCGATTGCTATGTTCGACAGCCCGCGCGACGGATGGAGTAAGTTTGGAATTGAGCAGGGGTTGGAGATGAAGCGCCCCTCAAAAATATTTCTTGAGCTGGAAATGACGCAGGGCGAGATGAGCGCAGGGCGAATCGGCGGCGATGCCATCGTCTTTGCCAGAGGTGCGTTCGAAGCCTGAGGCCCGTTGAACTGCTGTCGATAAATCGTTTCGGAGACTTGATGAGAATCGTCGCTGCATTATTCGGCACTATGCTGCTTGTGTCGTTGGCCCACGCGGCAGAACTCCCGCGTGCAGTGGAAGAAAGTGACTACAGACCTGCCAACGAAGCGCAATCCAGGCTGGGACAATTGCTCTTTTATGATCGTGTTCTTTCCGGAACTTTCAGGGTTTCCTGTGCCAGTTGTCACAATCATGACCGCGCATCGTCGAATGGATTCCTTCTCGATCCTGCATCGGCGAAGGATGTCGATGACCTGGCGGTCAATGGGTTGCCGATTTACGACGTTTTCAAACCATCATCTCGACATGCGCCGACTCTGTTCAATCTGGGCGCGCGCGAATTCACCAGCCTGTTTTCCGATGGGCGCGTGTCGGAAAAAGACGGAAAAATAACATCGCCAGCCAGGAATTTGCCGGCTGGTCTGCGTGATGTGCTCGCCGTCCAGGCTCTGTTTCCTGCGGTAACGGGTGATGAACTGGTGGGCAGCAAGGTGGAGAGTGACCTATCCAGGGCATCTCATGTCGGCGATCAGGCTGTATGGGACATTCTTGCCGCGCGCGTTGCCGGTCTGCCGGATTACCTGCCGTACTTCCGGGCAGCCTTTGAAGATATCGAAGTTGGCGACGACATTGAGATCCGACACCTTGCTAATGCAATTTCCGCATTTGTCGCAACGGAATGGCGCAGTGATGGATCGCCGTTCGACGCCTTTTTGCGCGGTCGGCAGGATGCGCTGACCAGGAATCAAAAGCGTGGGCTTGCACTGTTTTACGGTCAGGCAGGTTGCGATCTGTGCCACAGCGGTGCGTTTCAGACCAATCACGGCTACTACGCCACGGCTTCGCCACTCTGGCGCTTTGACGCAACCCTCGCAGACGGCGCCGGAGATGTGCCGCAGGGGCGCGTGACCGTTACCGGGGCGCGCGATGATCTGTTCCGTTTTCGAGTTCCCTCACTTCGAAACGTGACCCTTTCAGCACCCTATGGGCTCGCCGGTTCACACAAGAGTCTTGGCGGGTTTCTTCGCGGGCATATCCAGCCAGCCAGCTCGCTCCGCTCCTTTATTGACCAGCGCCTGGACGGCAAGACCAGACCCGATGATGTTGCAGAAATCGAACGCCGGTTGATTACGCAGAACCAAATGCCAAGCGTAACTCTGGGTGATGACGATGTTTCAGCCCTGGTGGAATTTCTTGAAAGCCTGACGGACCGCTCGGCAGTCGGTGGTGTGCTTGGCAAGCCGCAGGAAGTTCCGAGCTCCCTGGTGGTGGAGTAGGAGTCGCATCCCCGGTTTTTGGAGTCGCATGCGCTCTTATGGGGCGAGCCAATATACAGTTGGATTAGGAGACTCGCACGGGAGGTGGCCATGGAAACCCGAGATCGAATGGAAGATTCAGATGTGGCACGGATGCGTCAGTTGCTGGCGCAGTCGCCTGATACGGAGTCGGTGGCGCGATTCCAGCCCGGACCGGGCATTGAAAAGCTCTCTTTGAAGTTTGACGTTGTGAAACTGCGCGAAGCGTTGGCCACTTGCCTGGAGCGTACCAGGTTTCAGGGCGACCTCGATGCTGGATTTGGTGCCTTTTCGCTGACCCGCCGTCCAGGTGTTGAGATCGAAACAGCCAATGATCTGTCAGGACTGTTCTTTACCCGGGTGGATGAATCCTACGAAGAAGTTCGGCGCGAGGAAGTCGTCGATGAATTCCGGTTCAGCGAGTTCGTACCGGCGTTTCGCGACACCTATTTTGAGCACGTGTTTGACGAATTGACCAAGCGCTTTGACATCGGTCGAATGCGGGTTCTTTCAAAGGGGCTCTACAATTGTAATTCCTGGCACCGTGACCCCGAGCCGCGGCTTCATATCCCCGTGATCTCCAATCCGGGATCACTGTTCATCGTCAATCATCACGTGACCCACCTGCCGGCGGACGGGTCGGTATACTTTACCGACACGCGCGGTTATCACACGGCTCTAAACGGAGGCGAAAGCAACCGTGTTCACATCGTTGCAGCTCTGCCTTGGGCGGGCTCTCCAACCTGACGGGTCTGACATGTACGCAAAAATGCCTAAGCAGCTGAACTCCAATACAATGGTGGATCTGCGCAGCGATACAGTCACAAGGCCGTCCGAAGGCATGCGCCTGGCCATGGCTCAGGCGGAAGTGGGGGACGACGTTTATGGCGATGATCCGACTGTGTCCGCACTTGAGGAGAAAGCCGCAGCACTCTTGGGCAAGGAAGCGGGATTGTTCGTGGCTTCCGGAACGCAAAGCAATCTTTGCGCGCTGTTGAGCCATTGCGGGCGCGGTGATGAATATATCGGAGGCCTCGGATACCACATTCCGACCTATGAAGCCGGAGGCGCCGCGGTTCTGGGAGGTATTTCACCCAGACATCTGAGGCCGATGGCCAATGGCTGTCTTGATCCAGTCGAAATAGAAGCTTCGATACAACCCGACGATCCGCATTTTGCGATGTCGCGTCTGCTGTGTCTCGAAAACACCTTTAACGGGCGGGTGCAGGATCAGGCAGCCATGACCGCAGCCGCAGATGTTGCCCAAAGACATGGTCTTTTGGTCCACGTGGATGGCGCCCGGTTGATGAACGCCGCTGTTGCGTCCGGGACGCAGGCTTGCGACCTTGTTTCCTTTGCCGACACTGTGTCCCTGTGCCTTTCCAAGGGGCTGGGCGCGCCGGTAGGTTCTGTACTCTGCGGTCCGGCGGATTTCATTGTCCGTGCCAGGCGCAACCGCAAACTGCTCGGCGGGGGCATGCGCCAGGCAGGCGTTCTTGCTGCCTGCGGCCTGTATGCGCTGGACAATAATATTGAGCGGCTGGCCGACGATCACGCCAATGCCCGTGAGCTGGCGGAGCGCCTGAACAGCATGGATGGACTGGTCGTTGATCTTGAAACGACGCAAACCAATATGATCTGGCTGAAGATTGACGCGACGGGGAGGAGCCCGCTATCCGCCCACATGCTGGAGCATGGCATCATCATGTCGGACCCTTCGGGCGAAGGTCAGGCCGTTGCGCGGCTGGTGACCCACATGGATTTTGAGTCCAGGCACGCTGACAGCGTCGTGGACGGTTTTGCATCCTGGCTCGACTGACACCTGCGATGTCCGTTACCTTCACTTCGTTCCTTCACGACACTGGTTATTCCGATCTCCCCGATGACGTGTTGGCATTTGGAAAACGTTGCTTGTTGGACCTCATCGGCGTTGCCGTAAGCGGCTCAGGCACTGAACTTTCCAAAATCATTCGAAATCACGCGGCAGCGCATTTCGGTGCCGGGAGCGGTTCTGCAAGATTGCTGTTCGACGGTCGTCGCGTCAGCCCCGCCGGGGCGGCACTGGCAAACGGGATGACCATTGATTCCATTGATGCCCACGATGGCCACAAAGTCACCAAAGGGCATGTGGGTTGCCATGTTTTACCCACTTTGCTGGCCCTGGCGGAAGCTGAGAATAAACTTGATGCTGCCGAATTCCTGTCCAGCCTGATTGTGGGATACGAAATCGGGACGCGGGCCGGCATCGCTCTGCATCAAAGCGCGCCGGACTACCACACTTCGGGCGCATGGGGAGCGGTGGTGTGCGCAGGGCTCGGCGCCCGGATGCTCGGCTTGTCGTCACAGCAGACCCGTGAAGCCATCGGGATAGGAGAATATCACGGTCCGCGAAGCCAGATGATGCGGTGCATTGACCATCCCACAATGCTCAAGGACGGGTCGGGTTGGGGCGCAATGGCAGGCGTATCGGCCGCCTATCTCGCCCGCGAAGGCTTTACCGGAGCGCCCGCCATAACCGTTGAGGGCGAAGACGTGGCAGAACACTGGCATGATCTTGGTACGCGCTGGATGATTCTGGAGCAGTATTTCAAGCTGCATCCGGTTTGCCGCTGGTCACAACCTGCCGTGGAGGCAGTCCTGGTACTTTTGGATCAACACAGCATCACAGCAAACGATATCGAATGTGTGGAAGTGACAACTTTTCATGAAGGCTGCCGTCTTGCCGTGCGGCGGCCACAAACAACAGAACAGGCTCAGTATTCGTTGCCTTTTCCCGTGGCTGCTGCAGCGGTCAGGGGCAAGTTGGGCCCCTCTGAGATAGGCCCGGATGCTCTTCAGGATCCCGATATCCTGCGTCTTTCTGACAATATGGTGCTTATTGAGGATCCCGGCTACAGCGCTGCATTTCCGGCTCAAAGATACGCTCATGTGGCCTTGGTGACGAATGACGGTACAAGACTTCGGTCGCAACGATACTCGGCGCGAGGTGATCCTGAAGATCATTTGCCGGATGCTGATATTCGCAAAAAATTTCATGATTACACCGGGAATGTTATTGGGCACGCGTGGGCGACGGATATCGAATGCGCCGTGGACGGGCTGGGACCCGGTGTTCAACTTGACGGCCTTCTGTCACATATCGTGAAGGGGTTTGGCGGCAAAAATTAAGACCTTCTTAAGGAATACCGCGCGACAATTCCTGAAGGAAACCTTAACCGTCTGGTCCCTTCATGCGTCGCCTCATTGTCGCATCTTTATCTGCATTCATGATTGCCGGGCTCGCTCATGCGACACCAGCCGTCACAGAAGGCGTGCTGACTTCCAAGAAAGCGGCCCTCATTGATCGCATGGTTGTGGGTGTGACGATTACCGAAGCACACAAAAGAAACTGGCAAGCGATGCGTCAGCGTGCGCAATTGTGCAGCGACTGTTTTCTTGACCAGCCGTTTCCGGATGACCTTCAAAAAGGCAATCCTTCAAAGGTATCAGAGTCTCAGTAGTTCGCCACCAGGGCGCGGTCATCAGAGATGGAAGTCCAGCGGCCGGTATGGCGGGTCGACTGGCGTTTCAGGTACTGGTAGGGCGTCTTGTTCCACTGCAGAATCTTGGTCTCAAGATTGTCCAGAACATAGTCGGCGCGATCCGTACGAACCGTCAGCACCGCGTGTCCCTCGCCATTGGGCTGCTTCACCACGGTGATCAGAAGACTGCTGGCAGGCCAGCCCATCTGCATAAGCAGATGGCGCTTCAACAAAACATAGTCTTCGCAATCGCCGTAGCTGGTCGGATAGGTCCAGTGTTCCTCGACCCCGTAAAATTCGTTGTCGGTAACGGGAGCAATCGCAATATTGGCATGGTTGTTTACCCGCAGGAGCTCGTCCCAACGCTTGCGTGTGAGTTTTGGTGCGGCCTGAATCCCCGAGCGAATGGAGCATTCCTGCGGCAGCTGTTTGCAAAACATGGAGTGGCCAATTGGCTGGCTTGTAATACCGCGTGTCACCATTCTTGAGCCGCTTGCATCTGCCGCTGACAGCGAAAACGCAAAAAGCGCGGAAGCCAAAATTGAACGCATGAAACAACCGGACGCATCAAATTAACGGTTCGTTAACTAACTGCGTTAGGGGGTTCGGAGTCAAGAAAATGGCGACTTTTGGGCAGGTTCCTTTGGAGTATGCTTAACGTAGAGGGTTAATGCCCGCCGCCCAATATGCCGGTCTTAATGGAGTAGTCGACGGGCAGGCCGTATTCTGGATCGTCGTCAGAGTCGACAATCAATTGTCCAGCCTTGTTGAGCAGGCGATGGCAATCTCGGGAAAGGTGGCGCAATTGCAATGCCTTGTCGCGCGACTCGTAGCGAAAGGCGAGGTCTTCAATCGCCTGCAAGGCCGATTGATCAACCACCCTGCTGTTCATGAAGTCGACGATGACGAGACCAGGATCGGCGTCCACTGTGAAAATCTCAGAGAATCCTTCGGTCGATCCGAAAAACAACGGGCCTTCTATCTGATAGACCTTTGCGCCTTCTGCCGTCGTATGCGTCTCGGCCTGAATGCGGGTGGCATTGTTCCATGCATAGGCCAGAGCGGAGACGATGACGCCGACAACTACCGCGATCGCAAGGTCTGTCATGACCGTAACCACGGTTACGAGAATAATGACCATCGCGTCCGTCAACGGGATGCGCCGCATGATTGTAAGGCTCTGCCAGGCGAAGGTGCCGATCACCACCATGAACATGACACCGACCAGTGCGGCGAGGGGGATCTGCTCGATCAGTCCCGATGCAAAGAGGATGAAGATCAAAAGAAATAGTGCCGCAGCGATGCCCGACAGCCGGGTGCGCCCGCCGGATTTCACGTTGATCATTGACTGTCCGATCATGGCGCAGCCGCCCATGCCACCGAAGAATCCGGTCAGGGTGTTGGCGGCGCCCTGGGCCATGCATTCCTTGGATGCACCGCCACGTTCGCCGGTGATTTCTCCCACCAGGTTCAGGGTCAGCAGGCTTTCGATAAGCCCGATGGCGGCCAGAATTACGGCATAGGGAAAGATGATTTCGAGGGTCTTCAGCTCAAGCGGCACGGCGGGAATGTGGAAGGATGGAAGTCCGCCCTGAATTGAGGCCAGGTCACCAACCCGCGGCACATCTATCCCGAATACGATGACCATCCCGGCCACAATGGCGATTGCCGCCAGCGGCGCCGGGATGGCGTTTGTGATCTTCGGCGTGAAGTGGATGATCATCATGGTCAGCCAGACCAGACCCAGCATGAGGATCAGCGGCCAGCCGGTCATCCACTCCCTTGCGCCATCGGTCCCGGCGACCTGAAACTGGGTCATCTGGGCGAGAAAAATCACGATGGCAAGGCCGTTCACGAATCCCAACATGACCGGGTGGGGAACCAGCCGGATAAAACGCCCGAGATGAAACAAGCCCGCGAGCAATTGTAACACGCCCATCAGCACAACGGTGGCGAACAGGTATTCAACTCCGTGCTGGGCAACAAGCGCCACCATAACCACTGCCAGCGCGCCGGTAGCGCCGGAGATCATGCCGGGTCGGCCACCGAACACGGCCGTCACCAGGCCGACGATAAACGCAGCATAGAGCCCGACCAGCGGATGAACCCCTGCAACAAAAGCGAATGCCACGGCCTCCGGCACCAGCGCCAGGGCGACAGTCAGTCCCGACAGCAATTCGGTTTTCACGCGCGAGGGCGTAAAATGTGCAAAATCAACGGGCTTGCGATCGGCCAGAGAAAGCCGCTCTGCAAAGGCCGCCAGTGTTGGCTTGACCAAGAGAATGTTCCGTCAGGTTGAGCTGGAGTAAGTCCCGCTTAGCGCAACGTGTTCCCTGGCACAACCGGGTTTGCCGAAGATCACCTGCGCATTTTGGGAACACGCTCGTGCGGGTTACTTTTTCGGCGTGCTCCTGGCCAAGGTCTTGGCTTGTTTGACCCAGTCTTCCCGCTCTATGCGCCCTTTGAATTTCAGGCGTTCATCGACCCAGTCCCGTTCGGCTTTCTTCCATTTTGCAATCTGGTCGAACTTGTAGATGCCGAGGCTGTTGAGAATGCCCTCGATCTTGGGGCCGACTCCGGAAATCAACTTGAGATCGTCCGGTTTTGCAGGCTTGCGCAGGCGGGGCGGGGCTGGATCCTTTTTGGCATCTTTCCCCGTCTGGGTCGTCTGGCCAGCGCGTTTTGACGTATTTGCCGCCGTCTTGGCCCGCGGCTTTGCAGGCTTTTTCGACGCGGCAAGCGCTGTCGCTGCTGATGCTTTTGCGATTTGAGCCTTGCTTTTTCCAAGAACGATTACAGGCTCCATGCTGTCCAGCACTTCGCTGGACAGATGGCATTTCACCTGATGACCATTGCCAAGCTCAACCATGGGTGGAACGTCGGTTTCACACAACGTACCTGGCACCTGTGACTTGCGCGGGCAACGGGTCTGGAAGGGGCAGCCGCTCGGCGGATTCATAGCCGACGGGATGTCACCGTCCAGAACAATGTGCTTCTTCACCACGCTGGTATCGGCAATCGGAATCGCGGACAGCAGAGCTTCTGTATAGGGATGGTAAGGTGGCGAGAATATCTCGTCGGTTGTTCCCTGCTCGACAATATGCCCCAGATACATGACCACCACCCTGTCGGCGATGTAGCGCACGACCGAGAGGTCATGGCTGATGAACAGCATTGTGGTCTTGGACTCGCGCTGAATGTCCATCAGCAGTTCCGTGACAGCAGCCTGCACAGACACATCAAGCGCTGAGACCGGCTCGTCCGCAACAACCACCTTTGGCTGGCCGGCAAATGCACGGGCCACCCCGATGCGCTGTTTCTGACCACCTGAAAGCTGGCGCGGCATGCGCTCGGCGAAGGCGCGCGGCAATTTGACGAGGTCCAGCAGATCCAGCATGCGCTCGCGCCGGTCCGCCTGGCTGTTGCCAATCTGGAACTTCTCGAGCGTCCGCATGATCTGCGCACCAACGGTATGGCTGGGATTCAGCGTGTCGAAAGGGTTCTGGAACACCATCTGAACCGAAGCGACAGTTTTGGTCTGGCGGTCATTGACCTCGATGTCCCCGATTTCAACGTTGCCGAGCATGATGTCGCCATCGGTCGCCGTTTCCAGACCAAGCAGGACCTTCGCCAGGGTTGACTTGCCACAGCCGGATTCGCCGACGATGGCGACTGTCTCGGCTTCTCGTGCAGTGAAGCTGATGGATTCATTGGCCTTGACCGTGCGCGTATCGCCACCGCCAAACATTTTATTGGCCGCCACGTCGTAATACTTTTTCAGGTCACGGATATCGAGAACGACGTCGCCCGCTTCTGCCGGGTCTTCAACCAATCGCCGTTCGGGTTCGGCCAACCAGTCGATCTCCGAAATGCGCTCGCAACGGGACATGTGGAGGGATTCACCCGGTATCGGTTGCATCTTGACCGGCCCGGCATTGCAGGTTGCTTCCATGTAGTGGTCGCATCGCGGACCGAAGTTGCAGCCACGTGGCCGATCCATCGGCAGCGGCAGCTGGCCGCGGATTGAAATGAGGGGGCGCGAGTTCTTGTCAGCCCCGGGCAGGGGGATCGAATTGAACAATCCCTGCGTATAAGGGTGGCGCATCCGGTCGAATACTTCGTGCACGGTGCCCGTCTCGACCGCCTCGCCGGAATACATGACGGTGATGCGGTCACAGGTTTCCAGAATGAGACCGAGATTGTGTGAGATGAACAGCATCGACGTGCCGGTGGTTCGCCCAAGCTCTTTCACCAATTCAACAATGCCGGCCTCGACCGTTACATCGAGCGCCGTCGTCGGCTCATCCAGCAACAAAAGATCCGGCTTGGACAAAAGCGCCATAGCGATAACGATACGCTGCTGCTGTCCGCCCGAAATCTGGTGCGGGTAAGCCTCCATGACCCGTGCCGGATCCGGCAGTTTTACAGAATGCAACATCTCGAGCGAGCGGCTATATGCTTCGTCCTTGGAGACGTTCTCGTGGATCAGAGGTACTTCCATCAACTGGGCGCCGATTTTCATGGCCGGATTCAGGCTTGCCATCGGTTCCTGGTAGATCATGGCGATCTTGGAGCCACGGATATCGCGCAGTTCCTCGTCCGACATCTCCCCCATGTCGCGGCCCTTGAACTTGATCTTGCCGCCGACAATTTTGCCGCGGTTCCCCATGTCGCGCATGATGCCGAGCGCCACGGTGGATTTCCCGCAGCCGGATTCCCCCACCAGGCCCATGGTTTCCCCGGGCATTACCTTGCAGGAGAAATCCATCACAGCCGGAATCTCTCCGGCACGTACAAAGAACGAGATGTTCAGGTCTTCAATCTCAAGAATCGGTTGTTGTTCGGACTGGGTCATTTGATCTCTCCTAATCCTTCAGCGATTCTTCGCGCAGGCCATCGGCCAGGAAGTTCAGTCCAAGCACCAGCGACATCAATGATATCGCAGGCGGCAGCGCCGGGTGCACGTAGATCAGGAGCAGCTTGCGGCCGTCGTTGATCGTTGCACCCCAGTCGGGGCTCTCCGGCGACACGCCGAGGCCAAAGAAGCCAAGGGTTCCGAGCAGAATGGTCGTGTAGCCAATGCGCAGGCAAAAGTCGACGATCAGCGGGCCGCGCACATTGGGGAGGATTTCCCACAGCATGATGTACCACGGTGATTCGCCGCGGGTCTGCGCCGCCGCCACGTAGTCACGGGTTTTCACGTCGATCGTCAGGCCGCGAACAATGCGGAAGACCGTCGGTGAATTCACGAAGACCACTGCCACAAAGATGTTCAGTGTATTGGCGTCCATGGAGAATGGCCGGATCGGATCAAGCCACCCTGCGAGGACCTGGTAGCTGTCTGCAAACGGTGCCTTGAAATTGGGTATGTGTGTCACAACCATGCTGAAATACAGCCAGATTCCGACCACCAGGGTGACACCCATATAAAGCGCCAGCTCGTTCGGCCGCGTTTTGAATCGTGTGTAGAAAAGGGTGCAGATGAAGATGATCGGGAAAGCAAAGAGCACCGCGGCCAGATAGGTCGGAATTCCGGTCTGGACCATCGCCCTGGTCACCAGCAGGTAGAACAGGATGATCACCGGGAATGCCAGAACCATGTTGGCCAGGAACGACAGGGCCGTATCCCTTGCACCCATAAAGAACCCTGCAGGCAGGCCAAGCGTTATGCCCACCATGAAGGCGATCAGAGTGGCAGCCGGTGCGATGCCAAGCACCGTCTTGCTGCCAGCGACCACGCGGCTGAACACATCGCGTGCAAGATTGTCGCCACCGAGAAGGAAATAGTGTCCTTCCTGGCCACCAACGGGCCAGCCGGGTTTCTTGTTTTTCATCCCATCGACGGGTGTGTAGGGATCAAATGTAATGATCCAGTCCGCCATCAATGCAGTGAATACCCAGAACAGAACGATTGTCAGGCCGATCATTCCAATCGGGTGATCGTAGAGCTTGCCCAGCAAGCCTAGCTTGCCGCGGATGAAACCACCTCCGACCAGCACGATTACGAGGGCAATCCAGACCGGCAAAAACTGCCACAGAATGGCACCGGTGATTTGAAGTCCGCTCAGTTGTTCCATTGCCATATCCCCCTAGCTTACGCGGATGCGTGGATTGAGGAACATGTAGCCAATATCGGATATGAGCTGCGTCAGCAGCACCACGATAACGGCAACGATGGATAGTCCAAGCAGCAGCTCGATGTCATTGTTCGATGCTGCCTGCACCAGCGCCCAGCCGAATCCCTTGTAGTTAAAAAGGGTCTCGACGATGACCACGCCGGTCAGCAGGAATGGAAACTGCAGCATGATCACCGTGAAGGGGGCGATCAGCGCATTTCGCAGGGCGTGCTTCAGAACAACGCCACGAAAGCTCACCCCCTTGAGGCGTGCGGTCCGGATATATTGCGATGTCATCACCTCGGCCATTGATGCCCGTGTCATGCGTGCGATGTAGCCCACTCCGTAAAGGGCAATGGTCAGCACCGGCAGTGTGAAGTTGCCAAAGTTGATATCGTCCATCGCCGAGGTCGATGACCCCTTGAACCATTTCAGGCCACCGGCGCTGCTGGCAAAGATGACGATAAACAGTACGCCGGAGACATATTCCGGGGTGGCGGACGTCGCGATGGCGAAGGTGGACAGGGAACGGTCCAGCTTGCCGCCTTCGCGCATCCCGGCCAACACGCCGATGATCAGCGCCGCTGGCACCATGAGCCCGAACGCTGCAAACATCAGCCAGCCTGTCAGTCCAAGGCGGATATTGATAATTTTGCTGACAAATTCCCGAAAGACTGTCGACTCGCCCAGATAGCCCTGGAGGACACCACAATATGAGGGGGCGGTTTCGACATCACCGGTTATCGGCTTGCAGCGGCCAGACGGGACGCCGTTGATTTCATTGGTCCAGCCGGGAACAACACCAAGCCATTCTCCATACTTGACGAAAACGTTGCGGTTGTAGCCGCGCCCGTCCAGCCAGCTTTCCACCTGCTCAGCAGTCATGCGGTTGTTGCCCTGGGTCTTCGCCAGCCGCTCAAGATTTGGATACAGATTGGTTAGAAAGAAGACGACGAATGTCAGACACAGAATCGTCAGCAGCATCACGCCAAGGCGCTTCAGCACAAATTGTAACATGTTTTCCCCTGTGTCAGACCCCGGCGTTCATGGCAGCCGGGTTCCTGGTCCCTCAACAAAAAAAGGGAGGCCGGTTGTCTGGCCTCCCTTGTCGATTTCACGTCCTTACGCTTCGTCGATCCACATTGTGTCCTGGTGAATTTCGAACGTCGGGTGCATAGCCGCGTTCTTCACCTTAGGTTTGGTGTGGCGATACAGCGAACGCCAGTAAGGCTGAATGGTCACACCTTCATCCTGCATGATTTTCTGGATCTTGGCCATCAGCTCACGACGCTTGTCGGCGTCAGCAATTGCAAGCGCCTGGCTGACGAGATCATCGAACTCCTTGTTCGCAAAGCCTGATTCGTTCCAGGCTTCACCCGACCGGTAGGCCAGAGCCAGAACCTGCACGCCGAGCGGGCGCATGTTCCAGTTGGTTGAGGAGAACGGGTATTTCGCCCAGTCGTTCCAGAAGGTTGAACCAGGGAGAACCTTGCGGTTTACCTTGATACCGGCATCGCGAAGCTGGGTTGCCACAGCGTCGGTCGTGTCCTTGCGCCAGTCACCCTCGATTGAAAGCAACTCATGCTCATAGTCGAGCATGCCTGCTTCCTCGAGCAGCTTCTTGGCTGCATCCACGTCGCGCTTGATCGGCTCAAGTTTGGCGTATTCCGGATGGATCGGACACACGTGGTGGTTTTCAGCGGGAATGCCAAGGCCAGCCACGCCAAGTTCCAGGATCTTGGCATTGTCACATGCGAGCTGCAGGGCCCTGCGGACGCGGACATCTTCATACGGTTTCTTGCCGTTGACTTCCGCCTGTTGGTTCGGACGAATGCAAATCGTCGCGGCCGTGATCGCTTCTGTTTTTTCCATGCCGATGGCAGAAAACAACTCAACGAATTCGCCGGTTGATTCATACACCATATCGATTTCATCGGCCTCAAACGCGGCGGCAAACGCTGCCGGATCGGTGCCGTAATCGATGTATTCGATACGGTCGACATAGGCGCCATTGCCTTCACCCCACCACTTGTGGTCGGTGTTTTTGACAAGGACCGACTTTACGCCAACTTCGTGGCTTTCCTGCTTGTAGGGACCCGTGCCGATGGCACCGCCATTGGCGTAGATATCGCCATTGTCATAGCTCTGGTGCACCACTGCAGCCGGATAGTCGGCCATGCCGGCGATCAGGGTGATGTCCGGCGCAGGCAGGTTCATCTTGACGGTATGGTCGTCAACCTTTTCGAGGATGCCGTCCTTGAGTTTGTCCGTACCGTTTGGATTGTCGTCCGACTTGGCGTCGATCAGAGTCGCGAAACGACCGGCCATCGAGTTGCCCTCGACGCCCTTGTCACACCAGCGGGTTATGTTGTGGATCACGTCGTCGGCGGTGAAGTCGTCACCGTTGTTCCACTTGACGCCCTTGCGGACATTCAGTGTGTAAACCGTGGCGTCGTCGTTGATGTCCCAGCTTTCCAGCAGACGGCCCTCGAAGGTCGCGTCGCGGTTGTAGCGCACCATATATTCCAGATAGCCGTTCGAAACGTTGGCAAGTTGCGACCAGTCGTAGGTGCGTGGATCTTTGCCGGCGCGTACTTCCATTTGGATACGAAGTGTGCCGCCGGATTTCGCATGACCATCGGCCACGGCGGAATTCGGTGCAGCAAGGCCAATCATTGCATAGGCTGCGGCGGCAGTCGCGCCCAGGGTGGATGCAGTTGCGAGGAACTCGCGACGGTCCATTTTCCCTTGCAGCGCATCTTCCGCCAGTTTTGGCAGTGCTGGGTGGATTGTGTTGGATTTAGACATTCAGATCTCCCGTTGTGACGTCTAAGTAGAATTGTTCACGAAATCAGCTCCGTGCGGTGCCCTTCGCCAGAGCATTCAACCGATCATCGGATGATACTTTGGAATGCGGGGGCCCCTCCCGCTCATCATTCTTTTGCAGGAGAACATGCGGCAATGTTGTGAGTCCACCCTTCAATGTCACATTTGCGACATGGAGGGCGGAAGTTTGGACTTTCAGTGGCAAATAGTCCCATTAATGGCAGCTTAAAGCCCTATTAATGGCAGTTTATGCCGTTCTGCGGCTCAAATGAGCGGTAATGCGCAGCCCGATCACGGACAACAGCATGCAGAACCAAACCGGATCTGAGCGCCGGAAAAAGAAGCTTTCCAGATTCGCACCCAACACAGTGAAAATCCAGAGCCCGAGAAAAAGGGTGGCCAGTTGTGATGCGTTGCCGGAATTTGGAATTCGCATGAAGTCGCGGATCGGCAAAATGACCAGCGCAAAGAGCACCAGAATGCTGCCTGGAAGTCCGAAGGCAATGGCGGAATCCAGCCATGAATTATGACCATGAACAATGCCGCGGACATCCCAGGCCAGTTCGATGGGTTGCTCAAGCGCGGTGACGCGGGCTGTACCCCAAAAACTCTCAAATCCATATCCGAGCCAGGGCACTTCCGCCAGATATTGCAGGCCAAAGACCCACAGGTCGGTGCGGCCCGTATATGTCAGATTGGGCACGATACTCTGCAAAGTTTTCAATACAGGTGGATGCAACACTGCTCCAAGAGTTGCAAAGGCCAGCAACCCGACCGGCAGTACGATCACCACAAGGCGAAGCGGTGCAAAGGTGGTCCAACGCGCTACCCGTGCCGCTACGAACGCCACGGGCAGAATGGCGAGGACGGTTTTCGAACCCGCGAAAATGACGAAGACGATGCTTAGCAGCGCCAGCATAAGCCCCATGAATGGCCTGCCGTTGCGGGCGACAAACCAGCCGATCATGGCGAAGGCACCCATCACATAGGAGGCTATGTTCTTGTGGTCGTAAACACCACGCCACAGTCCCGCATGTTGGGGTTCAAAGCCGCCGCCGCCGTGAACTCCCTGTTCGGGTACGAAGAACACGGCGAGATAGGAAAATGCCACTGCCAGAAACGCCGAAAAGCCAAGCATCTTTACCATGTCGTTCATGGTCCGGGGCAGGGTGAGCGCGGTGGCCGCCGCCAGCACCACGATCAGCGAGAACATCACAGCTCTGAAGGCCGAAAAAGGGGCGTCTGCCGTGGCAATGGATAGCAGCAGAACCCCAAGCACGAGAAACCATGTCACACGGGCAAAGGCCGCCAGCACATCCTTGCGGGCGAATTTGCCGACCAGCCAGGAACAGAACAGACCGATAAGGCCGAAGCCAATCTGATTGACAATATCGCCCGACGGTGGCGCGTTACCCGTTGCCTGATCTGCAACACTGGAGGCAAAAGGTCGGAAAGAAATCCAGACGATGGCCAAAATGAGCATGGACGGGAGCCAGCCGATGCGGGCGTCTTGCCACAGGCGCGCTCCAGTCAGTCCGGTGGCGTCGCTGCCTGCCGCGAGCGCGTTCATAGCCACGCACCGTATTCGCAGTGATGGCGTTCAATTCTTTTCCGCATCCCGGTATTGCTCGTTTGCAAAGCCGAATTCCATCAGCAGGCGCCCAACGGCGACGTTCATCGGATTAAGCGCCATGGTAGCGGAACGGGTCTTAACAAACAGTGTTAACGAGCGGTAAGGAGAGGCAGCGAGCAGGACCAGCGACTTAACAAGCCGCTTTGCGTGATCGGAGGCGGAGTTTGCTGCCTTGCGCTGGATGAGGGCCGAAATGGAGCCATTTCGAAGGCTGCGTGAGTTAAGCCAGGACAACTCGGTGCGGCGACGGGGAGTGGTTTCGTCGACTCCGGCCCGATGAGCCCAGGCAAAGCTGGCACCGGATTCGCGGCAACGTGAATAGAAATCACTGTCGCCACCGCCGAGGAAGTTGAAGCGTTCGTCGAGCCAGGGATAACCATGTCGGCGCAGCAGCGCAGTCCGGATCAGCACGTTGCCCGATGAATAGAGGATCGGTACCGGTCCTGATTCTCTATAGGGCGGCCGAAACACCGGATGTTGGGCCCACGCCTGATCGCCACCGTCCTGGAAAATGGGGTGCTGCGGCGCGCCGACAAAGTCGGCATTGTTGTCGGCGGCCACTGCCACCATAGTATCAAGCCAGGAAGGCGAGGCGATCTCGTCATCATCGATGACCTGAACCCATTGGGCCTCAGGAAATTGTTCCAGAGCTGTGTGGAAGCCTGCATTGTAGGCAGCGCAGTTACCGCGGCGATGGGCCAGAATGACAACCGCCGGAATGTTCTGTTGTTGCAGAAGAGCGGCCGCAACTTTTGCGCCTTCGCCAGCCTCGGCGTGGTTGTCCATCACAACAATGGCATATGGCCGCTTGGTCGACTGGTTGAGAACCGATTTCAGCGTCAAAATCAGGTGCTCCGGCCGCTTGAATGTCGGTATTGTTACAACGAGCTCAACGGCACCGGTCGCGCTGGTGGCGCTGTTGAAGACGGTCTCAATGTCGTCCCTCCCGGGACCCCTGGGATCGGTTTGCATCCTGCGCCGCACCTGTTGTCCGCATTTATGTCATGAAGTTAGTCAATATCGCTTAACGAAATATCCAAGGCTGGCTCACATAGTGCGTGAAGCCGAACCGGAATGCCCAAGTTTCTCAATTGTCCAAACATCTTGCCTTTCTTTCCACCCTCATCGCCGATGGGAATCCCACGACGGGTTTTGAGATTGCCAATGAAGCCATCATTGGCGGGCTGCGCGCGCTTGGTCACCGGGTATCGGTTATCGGATTTCAGCTTCCACGGCAGAACGATCCGACCGACCCTGACACCCACGTCCTGGCAAAAATGAATGTTGAAAATGCTGAGGCGGGTCGCTTCAAACAGCTTGAGTGGGTGGCCCGTGCCCTGCTCAAAGGACTGCCGGTTTCAGCGGCGAAACTGACTGCCTTTTCTGCCGGTGAACTTGATCACTTGTTGCAACGGGTGGGCCCGTTCGATGCCCATGTCTTGTCATCCCATCAGATGCCGGCTGCCTTTCCGGAATTGCTCGACAAACCCTCTGTCTATGTTTCTCACAATGTCGAACATGTCTCGGCGGCCGAAAATGCGCGGAACGGGAATGGTGCTCTGCGCCGGTTTTTGTATCGCAGGGAAACCCGGATATTGCAGGCCCTGGAACAGCAATTGTTCAATCAAGTTGGCTATGTCTGGTGCCTCAGCGAAGAGGATCGCGCCGCCCACGGGTTGTCGGCCAGTGCCGCCAGCACGCTGCCGCTCGTGACTCCCGGCCTTTTGCGAAAGGCCTCGACCCTGCCCAAGGCCTTTGATGTCGGCATGATCGGAACCTGGACATGGCAGCCCAACTTTGTGGGGCTGGATTGGTTCCTGACCCGGGTCGTGCCGCTTTTACCCGCTGAATTGACAATCGCGATTGCAGGCGCTGTGCCTGCCGGGATGCCGAGGGCACCCGACAATGTCTCGTTTCTGGGCCGCGTCAACAGCGCGCAGGATTTTTTGAATTCGGTGCGGGTTGTCCCGCTGGTCAGCAAAGGCGGCACCGGGGTGCAACTCAAAACCATCGAAGCGTTCCAGTCGGGATTGGCCTGCGTTGCTACGGCCGCTTCCTTGCGGGGAATCGATGTGGTGCCCTCCAATTGTGTGCGTGTGGACACCGCGGAAGAATGTGCCAAAGCTTTGGTCGAGCTGGTGACGCGAAGTGGCGTCGGGACCCTTCCAAGAGGCGACGGGACGGTATTCTACGAGCAACAGAAGAAAGCTTTGCTAAGGGCGCTGGCCAAGGGTATCGCGGCACTCGACAATCCCGTTCGGTAAATCTGTCATGAAGTGTTTCGCCGGCCCGAATTGGCGGTTAACCCTTTTTCACTGGCATTGATCAATTGGCAGGAAATATCTGCCATAGTGCCGAGGTCGCCCGGGCAATCGACAACACTGAGACCTAGAGCAATGAGCGGCCTGATGGACGGAAATATCGGCACCTTGAATGTGTCGGCAACACACATGAAGGAAATCGGGGATGCGCCCCCGGATTCACGCGACATCCTCGGGGTGGACGTGAGCGTGATGACGCGCGAAATGGCGTTCGAGTCCATCGGCAGGGCGATTAGCGATGTCGAACATCGAAAATACGCGTTTTTGAACGCTCACGGCGCCAATATTGCCTATAAGGACGCTGAATACCGTTCAGTCTTAAACAGGCTCAGCGTTTTGTCTGATGGCATCGGTGTGGATCTGGCGTCCCGGGTTCTGCATGGACGAAGCTTTCCGGCCAACCTGAACGGCACCGATTTCATACCTGGTCTGTTTTCCTGCCTCGATTCTCCTGCACATATTGCGCTGCTTGGAGCCCGGCCTGGAGTGGCTTGCGATGCCATGAAGAAGCTGCAGGCTGACTACCCCAGACACCGCTTTACAGTCGCCGGCGATGGCTATTTTGATGAAATTGGTGAACAGAACATACTCAAAGTCCTGCGCGACGACCGGCCCGACATTCTGCTCGTTGCGTTTGGCAACCCCATTCAGGAAAAATGGATAGCAAACCACTGCACCGCAGAGCATGCAGTTGTGGCTATTGGCGTTGGCGCGCTGTTCGATTTCATTGCGCAAAGGGTGCCACGCGCGCCTTCCATCATGCGTCGGCTGCGGATTGAATGGCTTCATCGCCTTGCCCTTGAGCCACGCCGCATGTGGCGGCGCTATCTTCTCGGCAACCCTGTGTTTCTTTATCGCGTATTGCGTCAAAAAATCTCCGGCCGGAGCCCCGGCATTTGACGACGCGACCGGCAAAACAAACGGCCGTTGTGACGGCAAGCTATGGGCCCGACCTGGATCGTTGCAGACTTCTTTGCGACAGCATGGATGCACTCGTAGAAGACAGGCCGGACCATTTTATTCTTGTCGACAATGATGACTACAACCTGTTCTCACAACTCGCGGGGAAGCGGCGTCATATCATCAATGAGTTCGACGTTCTGCCGTCTTGGCTGCATTCGATCCATCAGGGGTTTTCCAGTCAGGCCCGCAAGCTGTGGTTCTCAACCAGAACCTGGCCGATGCGTGGCTGGCATGTGCAGCAGCTTCGCAGGATTGCGCTTGCCGCCCATGTGAATCATGACGCGCTGCTCTTTTGCGATTCCGACATGCTTTTTGTCAGGCCGTTTCATACCGGCCAGGTCTGGCAGGGCGACAAAATCCGACTGTACCGAATGCCCGATGGTATCAACGATGGTCTTTACGGTGATGGCAAACAGCACATGGACTGGACCCGTTCTGCGGCGAAGCTCAATGGACTGCCGATGCCGGGCTTTCCTGCGCCGGACTATATCAATACCTTGATATCGTGGGATCGCCGGGTCGTATTGGATATGTGTGAGCATATCGCACATGTCACAAAAAAACACTGGGTTGCCGCGCTCGGCTCCAATCGATCATTCTCGGAATGTCAGATCTACGGCGCTTATGCAGACGGAGTGCGAGGCGGCGAAGGACATTGGCATGCAGAGCATTCTCTTTGTCAGACCTACTGGCTGGGCGATGCTCTTTCCTTTGACGACGCGTCTCGGTTTCTGGAAACCATGGACGACGACCAGGTCGCCATCGGCGTTCAGTCGTTCACCGGAACGGAGCCTGATGTATTGCGCCGGTTGCTGACAGCTTGAGGCCCTGCCGGCGCACCCAACACTTTGCGATACGTAACGTATGCGGAAACCCCGTAAAGCACAAAGAACACGGCGTTCAGCCACAAGGCCATGGTTGCGAAGTCGGAGGTTAGGCCCAGCAACAGTGCCAGCAGTGCGCCCTTGAGTATTCCAAGCCCGGCCAGCAACCAGACCCTTGGTGCCATCCGCTCGTGGGCATAAAGCAATTCCGTGTGGTATTCGATGATGTTGCGGAAAGCCGGAACCAGTAAAAAGAGCGCCAGAAACGATGTTGCGGTCGTAATATTCTTGCCCATGAGATCCGGTGCAAGCGACAAAAGCACCACGCCGGCCAGCAAGGCAACAGTTGAGGTCGCGGCGACCAGCAGTTCGACTTTCCAGCCGATATTGGTGTCTTTGCCTTCGTTGCGGGCATGCATGATCCATTGAATCATCATTGTGCTGAAGGCACGCAGAGGCATTGCGGTCAGGTCGACGATCCGCATAATGATCGCATACAGCCCGGCCGTCATTTCTCCACCCAGAGCAAGAACGAGCACTTTGTCCATCTCGGCCTGAATGTAGAAAAGGACCTCCGCCGCCGATACACCAATTGCATCCCGGGCACGGCCTGCCCAGGCTTTTGGCGCCCAGCGCAGGCGCATTCGGGGATAAAAGAACATCAATGCAACGACAGCGACAACTGCATTGGAACAAAGATAGAGCAGGGCCCAGGTCTCAAGGTCAGCGATATCCTGCGAATAGGCCCACAGAGCAGCTGCCGCCTTCATCGCTCCGCCAGCAATGGCCAGCGACGAACCCACAAGGAACCGGTTGATTCCGTGGTTTACGATGATTGTCATTTCGAGTGTTCGCCAGCAAACAACTTCTGCAAGAATGACAGCCAGGAAAGCGGCGAGGGTTATCAGCCCGGTATACAGCAAGGCGTGCAGCGACCACGCGATCAGGAGCACCAGAGGCAGTGAGACCGCTGCAGCAGCAAGGTAGCCGGTTGTGTAGACCCCGATAAGTCGGGGCCGTACAGTTGCAATCCGATAAAGGGGTGAAATGAAACCGAAACCCATAACGCGTGAAAGAACGATGCCGATTGCCGACGTGGTCGCAAAGACACCAAAATTCTCGAGGCTGAGAGCTTTCGCGAGGGTAATGAAATAGATCAGCGAAAAGACCAGACGTCCAAGCTGACCGGTAAACAGTGAAGAGTAATCGCGGGCGCGCTGTGCCGTCAGTCCGGCATTTACCATGGCAAGTGATGCCTTCTGGAACAGGGGCTGAAAAACCATCACAATCCTGCGGACATCCTGAGATAGGGGCACACCTTGGCCATAAACGCGGAAAATCGATGACCCATGAACAAAGCTGACCCTAAGCCAAAGCTGTTAACGCGGCGTTCCGTTATTGCAGGCATTGGTGCCGGAGCGACCTGGGCGCTCGCCCCGCAGCCAGTTCTTGCCGACACGCGGGCACGCTTTGGTGTCGCGGTTCACCTGGAGCCGTTTCGAAACGAGCCTGTGTTTCGTGAATTGCTGATCAGGCATGCAAGCCTGATCGCACCCATGAATGCTCTGAAATGGGCAAGTCTGCGGCACACAAAGGGAGAATTCGACTTTGGTGGTGCCGATGAGATCGTCAACTTTGCCGAGCAGAACGGCAAACGCATCCACGGTCATACTTTGCTCTGGTACGGTTACAACCCGGTATGGGTTGAGCAATTGAGCGGAGAACGTCGCGTTGAGCGGGAACTGATCAACCATATCGAAACTGTTGTCGACCGCTACAAGGGGCGGATTGAAACATGGGATGTGGTCAATGAGGTTGTCGCGCACGACCCGCTGGACAAGGGGCCATGGCGCAAAGGCATATGGCATGACTACCTGGGGCCACGCCATGTGGATATCGCGTTCAAGACGGCGGCACAGGTCGATCCGTCGGCCAGGTTGTTTATCAACGATTATGACCTTGAAGATGACAGTCCGCGCACAAAAGCGCGACAGGAAGCCATCCTGCGCATTGTGCAACGGTTACAAGACAAGAACATTCCCATTCATGGCGTTGGTCTGCAGGCCCATCTCTACGCTGAACGCCGCACCGGGCGTGAGAACCTTGTTCGATTTGTCGAGCGGCTGAAAGCGCTCGGTCTCGAAGTTGCGGTGACCGAGCTGGACGTAATTGACTGGAAATTGAGCGCCGACCGCGAACGCCGCGATAGGGGGGTGGCTGACACCGCAAACGAATTTCTCGAGGCGATTACGTCTGCCGGCACGTTGAGGAACATCACTTCCTGGGGCTTGAGTGACAAGTATTCCTGGATCAATGAGACGTTTCCTCGAAAGGATAGTGCGCGCGCCCGACCGCTGCCCTTTGATGAAAATTGGCAGGCAAAACCATTGTTCGATGTGATCAGAAAATACACCGCCTAAACGTGTGGATTACCAAATTCCGGCGGCCCGATTTAACACTTTGTTATCCATAAAGACCAATAAATGGATCAGGCGTTCCGAGCCCCTGGCGCGCGATTCTTCAAGGCGGAGCTGACCACGCCCATGCTCTCAAAATTGTTTGAGAAAAAGACCGATATTGCCAAGCCTTCCGATGCCGGACAGGCGGGGCAGGGTTCTTTGCTCGACATGATCGCTCAAACCCGTCCGGAGCAACATTCAAGCAGCGTGGACAACAGTTCAGTTTTGTCAGCACTCTCAAGTGCCGACAGGGAATATGAACTTCGCCGGCGAGCCGAAGCCGTCGAGCAAATGCGGCGCCAACCGATGGCTCCAGCGCCCGTAAACGACCTGTACTTTCGGGCAGGCCACAACGGCACGTCGCCCGGCGCCGCTGAACAACTCGACTTTCTTGCCGCCGAACTCAATGCCTTGCAGCAAAAGATTGATCCTGGGCCGTCAGGGCAACACAGCTCGACAGGCGCGACTGCCGCGGCGGGGGCGACCCATCAAGTATCCAGTGCATCGTCCGACACAGAGCGACCGCCCGAACAGGCTGCGGGAGCTCGTTCTGCCTTGTCATTTGACCGGGTGGTTGGTGCTGTGTTCCGTTCCTGGCTGCCGGTTGCCGTCTGTGCCCTTGCCGGCGGTGCCCTTGCAGCGCTCTATGCCCTATCGTTGCCCAATAAATACGAATCTGTAGCTGAAATCCTGATTGAGCCACGTGGGTTGCAGGTGCTGAATGATTCTGTGGCACCGAACGGATTGAACCGTGAGGCGACGCTGGCTTATGCGGAGAGCCAGGTACGGATCATCAGTTCTTCCAGCGTGATTGACCCGGTGATTGAAGACCTCGATCTGGTCAATGATCCGGAGTTCACCGGCTCCAGCGGTGGGCTTCTTGATTTTGTCTTTGGCCCTACAAGTGGCGAGAATCCGACTATTGCGGATGCCAAAGAGTATTTTTACAGCAATTTTTATGCTTCCCGCGTCAATCAGACTTTCACCATTCTGGTCGGCATCAGCACCGAGGATCGGCTGAAGTCGGCGCGAATCGCAAACGCCATTGCCCGTCAATACATCTCTGAAGAGGCCGGGGCCAAATCAAACATCGCCCGTGATGCCAATGAGTCACTGACTGCGCGGCTGGCAGAACTCGGTGAAAAACTGGAAAAATCACAACGCGCCGTTGAAGAGCACCGCAGACAGTTTGACCTCATCGATGCCGAGGGCAAGTTGGTCAACGATGTTCAACTGGCACGGCTCAACGAACAACTTGCCCTTTCCAAGGTTCAGGCCGGCGATGCGCGCACCCGCGCCGAACAGGCCGCCCGGGCTGATCTCGCTGATGCGATTTCCGGTGCGTTGCCCTCGGCCATATCCTCCAATGCCATCGATCAACTGCGGGTTGAGTACAACCGCGCTAAATCCAGGCTCGACCGGCTCGAGACCAGGCTTGGGAACCGCCATCCGGACAAGATTGCAGCGAAGGCCGAGCTGGCCAGTGCCCGTAACGCCCTTGCTCGGGAAATCAAGCGAGCGGTGAAGGCGGCGCAAAAAAACAGCACGCGTGCAGCCGCACGCCAGCTCGATCTTCAAAAACAGGTCAACACCCTCAAAGCTGCAGCGTCGAGTGATTCACCGGCCATTGTCCGGCTGCGTGAACTCGAAAGCATCGCTGATGCTGATCGCCGGGTTTATGAAACCGTTCTCCTGCGTTCGCGTGAGACCGGAGAGCAGGTGGAAATCCGCTCCAAGAGCGCAAGGGTAATCTCTGAAGCGACCCCGGCTGATGAGAAGTTGGGGCCAAACCGCAAACTCATGGTTTTGATAGGTCTTGTGATCGGAGCCATTCTAGGGGCACTGTTTGGGCTTGTGCCACTGCTTGCTGGCGCCGCACGCGGCGTCGTTTCTGGGAACCCGCTTCCCGCGCAGCCGTCAACCACCCCTTCGTCAGGTGGTTCAAATGTCGGATTGTGGGGCAGTGACGATCCGTATTCCGCCGCTGTATCAGCGCCGGTTTCACCGGAACCAGCGCCGACAGGGGGAGCCGTGAGGCCTTCTGTTCCGCCAGCAGGAGATCCCGTTGCCCCGGTCTCTGCTCCGGCCCAGTCCGCCCCGCAGGCACAGGCCGGCAGTCCGTCGCATCCCGTTCAGATGCCGCTGCCCGGTTTGGTGCAACAGCCGATGCAACCTGCGCCGGTTATGATGCAGCCGCCGATGGTTCCGCAGCCGATGGTGCAGCCTGTCTATGTTCAGGCCCCGCCCATGATGATGGCGCAACCGGCACAACCGCAGCCCATCTACACGACCTGGGTGCCGCCGCAGCCGCCGACGAAGGAAAGTTAGCCAACCGCTTTGGGCTTCCACACGCTGAGCAGCAGCATGCTGCCGGCGAGAATGAAAGCCATGTAGATGCGATCATCTGGCAGGGGGAAGGTGACGAATTTGCCGCCGATCACCAGAACGCTCGCCACAAGCAGAGCGGTGGTGCGGCGCGGGATTGACTTGCCCATACGCATCAGCATGGCCCATCCGCCGAGCAACACAATTCCCAGAAACGGCCAGTTGAAATAGCTCACGCTCATCAAAATACCGCGCGCCTGGCCTTTCAGATATGCGAAGACCGAAAAGTCGGGTGTAAAACCGGTCATGTCGTTTTGATACTGCACATTGGAGAACCAGTAATGGGCCCACCAACCAATATGGCCATTTCCGGATGTCAGCAGAATGTATGCGGCCAGGCAGGCGCCGAATATTGTTGAAACCGGCAATAGACGCTCACGACATGCAGCAAAGGCCAATATCAAAGCGAATGCAAAGAGCAGTGTGTCGGGTCTGAAGGTAATAGCTGCCAGCAGGAAGGGCAGGGCAATCCAGTCCTTTCGAGACCAAAGCGCATAAAACGCGCAAAGCGTTAGTGCAGCCGCGGCAATGTCGGGGGTGGCGCCGCTCACGATACTGCGTGTCTCCAGCATCAGCATCACGACGAGCACGAGCGGGGCTGCTTGCAGGAAGCCGCCCTGTCGCATCCACCACAGACACAGAATCGCCAGGACGAACATGGCGGCAACGTTCACAGCCTGAGCCGCGTTGGCGATGCCCATACTGGGCTCAAGCGCCCTCAGGCTGGCAATGTAACCGGCTTTTACCGCATACATCGGCATCATCGACTGGAACGCAAGTGGATCGGCAAATTGCCGCTTCCGGTAGGCATCGTCCTGGGTGAGGGCAATAAACTGAGTTGCAGATGCCTGCTCGCGTATGGCCTCGTATGCTTTGGCGTGTTTGTCGGCAGCGGTGTCATCCGGCTTTTCGAGCGCCAGCGCATAATAGGCCAGCGCGTCCCAGTCGGGCGCGGGGCGAACCACCGATAGAACCGTTATGACCGCCAGGGTTCCGGCGAAGATTACCGCCAGGGCGGCTTCCACGAGACCCGGATTGAGAACTCGGGCGCAAACCGTGCTGACGTTCGCTAAAAGTCTTTCACTTGGCGTCGCGCCTTCCTCGACGCTGGGCGCTTCTCTATCGGGATCGGCAACGGTCATCGGTTTTTATCCGCGTTGCGACTTGATGAAGTCTGTGACGATCTTGACCACGCCGCCACCGAGAACGGCGTCCAGAGCGGTAATGAACTGATCAACATTCTCTCGCGATGCGATCAGCGGTGGCTGCAGCCGCACGACGTTGCGGTTGTATTCAGTGAACGCGACCAACACATCGTGATCACGCAGCAAAGAGGAGCCGATGAAGCCGGAAAGCGACCCCTTCAGCTTCTCATCCATAAGGCTGAGCATGGGTTTTACTGCAGCAGGCATGGTGCGTGAGAAATCCTGGAATTCCAGACCCATCATGAAGCCGCGGCCTCGCACATCCTTGATCAGCTTCGGGTATTTCGCCATCAGTCGCTCGAGCTCGGCCTTCAGATAGGCCCCGACTTCGGCTGCATTTTCCATCAGCTTTTCGTCATACATGATGTTGAGGCCTTCGATGGCGGTGATGCACGCTTCACCGATGCCGCCAAATGTTGCCGGACCGTGGATGAGCGCAGTCGATGGTTTGCCATAGGCCTTCATGTAAATTTCCCGCCGCGCGATCATGGCCGCCATGGCTGTTTTGCCGCCGCCAAGTGACTTCGCCAGCGCGGTTACGTCCGGTATGACGCCGTGATGTTCGAAAGCGAAAAATCGCCCCGAACGCCCGGTGCCTGACTGCACCTCATCGGCGACCCAAAGCACGCCTTTTTGGTCGCAAAGCGCCCTGAGGCCCTGCCAGAATTCTGTGGGAGCTTCGATAATCCCGCCCCCGCCCTGGATTGTTTCAAGGCAGACAATCCCGATTTCGGGATCCGACTCCAGCGCCTCTCTTATGGCCTCCAGATCGCCAAATGGAACTTTTTTTACGTCTTCGACCAGTGTGAATTCGGATTGATAGAGTGTTGAATCGGTGATCGACAAGACGCCTTTGGTCTTACCATGAAAGGCATTCTGCGCGTATAGAACCTTGGCCCGTTTTGGCCCCTGATAGCGCTCTGCCACCTTGATGGCTGCCTCCATGGCTTCCGAACCCGAAGAGCCGAGAAAGACCATGTCGAGATCGCCGGGAGCGATAGCGGCCAGGTTGTGTGCAAGAGCTGCAGCGTATTGGGACAGGAACGCCATCGCGATTTCGTGGCGGTTTTCCTGTTGGAACTTTTGCCGGGCGGCGAGGATGCGTGGGTGGTTGTGGCCAAAGGCCAGAGATCCGAATCCGCCGAAAAAGTCGAGAATCCTGCGACCATTCTGGTCCGTATAGAACATACCCTCGGCGCTCTCGATTTTCACCTTGTGAAAACCCAGCAGTTTCATGAAGTGGTACTGGCCGGGGTTGAGGTGGGCGTTGAAGAGCTTCGTCATCTGGTCCAGCGGCATCGCCTTTGCCTGCTCAACGGTGAGCAGATCCGGGCGGACGAGGTCGGGTGCAAGAGTTGGTGCGTCGACCGCAACCCGGTTTGCTTCAGTCGTCTTTTCTTCAGTCTTTTTCAACAGTCCGAACATGAGGCTTGTCTCTTTGTCTGTCTGGGCGTCGGCCGGATCCACCGGATTACAGCGGACCGGGCGCGCCGGATTGTTTCAGGCGGCTTTTGCCAGTGGCTGGGTTGGATTCTTTTTCGCTTCGAGGCCGGCGCGGTATTCGCGATAGGCGGCCACCAGCATGTCGTCGTCACTATGCCGCGCGAGCCAGCCCAGCTCCCGTTCAGCCTTAGAGCAGTCCAGCAGACATTCCTCATCGGCAATCAGATATTGCTCGGGGTCCATGATCGGCTGGTTGACTGCGTCGAGAAGATCAAGCGTCTTTTTGACCGCCCATCCCGGCGTTGGAATCAACAGCGATTTCGAGCCGGCTTCTTTGATAAGCCGGCCCAGAAGAACGCGGACGGATGGCGGGTTTTTTGACCCCAGATTGTAGGCTTCATTAGGGAAGCCTGCTTTCCAGGCCAGATATGCGGCATCGGCGCAGTCGAAGACCGAGATGAACTGGTAAGGGTTCTTGCCTGACCCGATCATTGGAACGGGCAGGTTGTAGTCCACCAGCTTGAACAACTTTTCCAGAATGCCAAGGCGGCCCGGACCGATAATCAGCCGTGGGCGAAAGAGGGATATATTGAAACCCTTTTCTCGGCGCCACTTATCAGCAAGGTTTTCGGTCGCCAGTTTGCTTTCGCCGTACTCGCCAAGCGGCTCAACGGGGTGGTCTTCATACATTGGCACCGTTTTGGTGTGCCCGTAAATCATGTCCGTGGTAAAATGAACCAGGTTGCTGGCACCGGCTGCTTCCATGGCCTTCAGAATGTTCAGCGTGCCGTAGTAGTTTACCGGCCAGAAGAAATCGTGTCTCTCTGCCCGCGTGACGATGGGAGACAGCATCTTGGCGGACAAATTGTAGATCGCGTCGTCGGGGCTGATATCCAGCTTGTTGAATTCGCTCTCCCGGGTCACATCAACTTTGATCCATTTGCAGCGCGCGTAGTGCGGGCAGTCGCCCTGTGCGATGTCAGCCACCACGACTTCAGCGCCTTCTTCGACCAGCCTCGCGGCAAGGACGCGGCCAACGAATCCGTCGCCGCCGAAAAGAATGTGTTTCATCAGGCAGTTTCCTTATGGGCCGGGCTCGGCTCGACCATGTTTGCTTGAGATGTTTTGTGTTCAGCGGAGCCGCCGTGTGCGATCAGCACTGTCCCAATGCAGATCAGGCCGATGCCAGCAATACGCCAGGGGTTGAGATCTTCGGAAAACAGCCACCACGCCGCGACGGCGACGATGACATAGGCGAGGCTGAGGAAAGGATAAGCGAACGACAATTCCACCTTCGACAGCACGTAGAGATGCGACGCCATTGAAATCACGAAGGTGCAGAGCCCGGCAAAGACCCATGGGTGAAAAATGATCTTGAACAGCAATGTCACTATGCCGATGACACCCGAATGGCCCGCCGGGGCCACACCTTCCAGAGTGATCATACCTTGCTTCAACATCATTTGTGCTGCCGCATTGGTGAAGACCGTGAACAATATGAAGGGCAGATAATTCATCGATATGGGAACCGTTTACTGCGTTGTGTTGGATTTTAGATGCATTGTCTGAATCCCCGGTTGCGGGGCTTGGTTAATTTCTGGCGTTTCCATATCGGGCGGGATCAGCGCCTTTCGCGCGGTAACCCTCTTCCAGAAATCTGAGTTGATCGCCCGGTCCCGCATCAGCTCAAGCCGCTCCCAGTGCGGAAAGCCGGCCTGAAAGGTCTCGGCACTCATGTGAGCATCTTTGTACGGATTGACGCGACCACCGGCTTGCTGGGTGATGCGATCCAGCTCATTCAGCAGCGCCACTGTGGTGGCGCCCCGGTTCGGAAAGTCCAGTGTGAGTGTAAAGCCCGGCATGGGGAACGACATCAGACCGGGAGAAGGCTTGTCGCCAAACCGCTTCAAGACCGTGAGGAATGAGCCGTGCCCAGCTCTCTGACTGACCTCCAGCATCTCCTTCAACGCATCTGGCGCTGTGTAAAATGGTAGAACACACTGATGTTGATACAGACCCTTTGCTCCATAAAGCCGGTTCCAGTGCCCGATTGCGTCGAGAGGGAAGAAAAATGCGTTTGGGTGAACGATAGCCGGTTCAACCTGGCGGGCGCCGGCTCTGTAGTAGGCCCAGTTGAACGCACGCAGTACCGGACCGGCAACGAGCGGGCGCTTCGGAGTGAAGGGAATCGTCACTTTTGGCTCGCCATAGCGTGGTGATTTTACGCATGGGGCATGGTTTCCGGTAATCAGGATGCCGCGCCCAAGATCATCACCGGTGGCAAGCGAATCCAGCCAGGCAACAGAATATTCCGAATTGGATTCAGACTCTTCTGCAAGAGCCAGATATTCCGCCAGCGATCCAAACGGCCGCTTCGTCTCGAGGACGTAGTGAGACGGAACAGGTGAAAGCTGTATCTCGGCCGAGACAATAAAGCCGGTCAGACCGAGACCACCCACCGTCGCTTCGAACATCTCATGGTTCATATTTGGTGTGCATGCAATTTCGCGTTTGCCCGAGCGCTTGAGGACGAGCCGTCTCACATGGCGCCCGAAGGTACCGCGGTGACAATGGTTCTTTCCGTGAATGTCATTGGCAATGGCACCGCCAAGTGTGACGAATTTCGTGCCAGGAACAACAGGCAGAAACCATTCGGTACCGGCCAGAATCTGCAGAATTTCGGACAACAGCACGCCGCTTTGCGCCGTTAAGATTCCGTCCTGTTTGTTGAAATCCAGAATCCGGCACTGGGGCCGCGAGTCCACCAGAATGCCACGCTGGTTGTGGCAGGAATCGCCATAAGACCGCCCGTTGCCAAAGGGAAGACGCATGTCCGGTTTCGCGTCCAATGCAATGTCATCGTAGTCGATGATGGCGTGGTTGGCGCGCTTGAGTCTGCCCCAGCTTTCTGTCGATTTGTTCGCCATCACTGTCAGACCATCTGCGAGACAAGCATGACTATGGCTCCCGCCGCAATCATCAACTGGCTGCGCCAGTCTTTCATCAAAAAGACCACCGGATCGTCATGCATTTCCTGGCGGCGTGCGAGAATCCAGATGCGACAAATCAGATAAAGAATGAGCGGACAGACCAGCCAGATGAATTCCGGATGGCTGTAATTTTGCGCGATCTGGGGTGAATCGATAAACAGCGCCAACACGACAACTGCAGCGAATCCTGAAGCAAGTCCGGCCTGCCCCAGAGTTTCCAGATCGGCGGCCTGGTAGCCCCGCCCAGTCTCCTTGCGGCCGGCATTTTCCAGCTGATTGCTCACCTCTACGAAGCGCTTCACCAAAGCGAGTGACAAAAAGAAGAACATGCAAAACGCCAGCAGCCAGGTTGAAACTTCTCCACCCACCGCTGCAGACCCGGCAAAAACACGGATGGTGAAGAGGCCGGCAAGAGTCAGAACGTCGATCAGCAGCAACCGCTTCAGGAAGAATGAATAAGCGCAGGTGACAAAGAAGTAAGCCGCCAGAACTGCTGTGAATGCAGGCGGAAGGGCAAGCGAAAGGCCGAAAGCGCAGAGCTGAAATACAATCGAGAACAATATGGCGTCGGGAACAGAGATCATTCCCGACGGGATAGGCCGGGTGTGTTTGGTCTTGTGCCTGCGATCGACATCGATGTCAGTCAGATCGTTGAGCAAATAGACGCTCGACGCGCAGAGGCTGAACGACAGAAAGGCAATGGTGAGTTGCCCGACCGTTGCGGCCTCAAAATATTTGGATGCCAGAATGGCGGGCACAAACAGGAGTGTGTTTTTCAGCCATTGGTGAATGCGGATGGCTTTTGTCCAGAGCTTCAGGCGTGATAGTCTCGGCTCATCAGTTTTAAAAGCAACCGCATGTGCCCTTGATGCGTATGCGAGAGCAGCTCTTTCGTTGCCCACCAGGATTGCCTTGCGCGCAACATTCCACACCGGGACATCGGCGGCTCCGTTGCCGACATAGTCAAACTTTGCTTCTCCGAATCGTTCGCAGAGCCGCGATGCCTTTTCCTGGCCGGAGAGATTTACGTCGTCGGTGGCCTCGACTTCATCAAACAGTTTCAGGTGTCGGGCCACAGCCTCGGCGTAGCGCTGATGCGAAGCCGTGGCCAGCACGGTCTGCCTGCCGCGCGCACGTTGCACTTTCAGCCACGCCAGAAGGTTTTCATTGTACGGCAGCGCCGTCACGTCGGGCATGACCCGCTTGGCGATCTGCGATTTTAAGTAGGCCTTGCCCTTCAGCAACCAGACGGGGAGCGCGAACAGGAATAACGGGTTCATGCGCAACAGCATGAACAGAGCTTCGTGCAGTAAGTCGGTGCGGATAAGGGTGCCGTCGAGATCCACGCACAGGACTGCGTCCGCCGCGTCGGCCCGCTTCACGTCTCGTTTTCGCGTTGCAATATTCATGGCCCGGTTCCACCGCCGCCTGCACCTTTTTCCCTGGGGACAGGACGTTAGAGACCATCAATTCAGATTTATTTTAAATTTCCCTTCGAATTGCGTGCCGGAATTTAGCAATCCGGTTACCATAACCCGCCGCGTGGTCGCGCTCTTTTTGGCGGATGTCGCAATTGAAACCGTTGCTCGGGCGTGCGAGCGCGATATTCTCACGCAACAGGGCCCGTGTGCCGAAGCGAATCCGGAAAAGTCTCATGAAGAACAAAGCGCGCGCAGTCGTCATTGGAGGCGGGGTAGTTGGCGTTTCGACGCTCTATCATCTGGCAAAAAAGGGCTGGACCGACAGCGTACTTATCGAACGAAAGGAACTGACCTCCGGATCCACCTGGCACGCGGCCGGTCTGCTTCCGCTGTTCAATATGTCCTATTCTGTGGGCCAGATTCACAAGTATTCCGTGCGCTTTTATCAGGAACTGGCTCAGGAAACCGGTATGGATACCGGCTTTCGTATGGTCTCCAACGTGCGCCTTGCACGCAGTCGGGACCGCTGGGATGAGTACGAGTACTATATGGGTGTCGCCGAGACGATCGGGATTAAGACCGTCAAGCTTACGCCGGAAGAAATTGCCGGGAAGTGGCCCTATGTGAACACCGACGGTTTGCTTGGAGCGATTCAACATCCTGATGACGGCTACATCCAGCCCGCTGATCTGACGCAATCTCTGGCCAAGGGGGCGCGTGATCTGGGTGGCACGATCTATCGCAACACCAGTGTTTCCGGTATTGAGCAACAGCCTGACGGATCGTGGATTGTCGAAACCGACAAGGGCGAGATTGCCTGCGAGCATGTTATTTCATGCTCCGGAAACTTTGCCCGCAAGACGGGCGAGCTGGTCGGGTTGAACGTACCGGTTATTCCCGTTGAGCATCAATACATCGTGACCGAGGCGCATCCCGGGATACAGAAATTCCGTGCCGAAGGCGGACCGGAGCTCTGCGTTCTGCGTGAGAGCGATAGCGCCTGGTACATGCGTGAAGAGGCCGGAGGCTTGATTCTGGGGCCTTATGAGAAGGGAGCCCCATGCTGCTATGTCGATGGTCCTGATGTGGATAGTGAATATGAGCTGTTCCAGGAGGACCTTGATCGCTTGATGCCCCATATCGAAACTGCGGTGGAGCGGGTTCCCTATTTCGGCGAGGCGGGCATCAAAAAGGTCTATAACGGCGCCATCGCCTATACGCCCGATGGCAATCCGATCATCGGACCGGCTCCCGGGCTCAAGGGCTTTTGGCTCAATGAGGGGCATTCTTTTGGCATCACCGCTGCGGGCGGCGCCGGATGGCAGCTAGCGGAGTGGATTGTTGATGGTGAGCCGACGATTGACATGATGGGCGTCGATCCGCGCCGCTACGGGCCCTATGCCACCGAAGGTTACCTGCGTGAGAAGAACGAGGAGGCGTATTCAAATGTCTTTACGTTGCACTTCCCCGATGAGGAGCGTGCCGCTGCCCGTCCGTTGAAGACCACTCCATCCTATGAGCGGCAAAAGGCGCTTGGTGGTGTGTTTGGAAGCGTTTATGGCTGGGAGCGTGCCAACTGGTACGCACCGGAGGGCTATGCGTTGCCCGAAAGCGAGCGCGGCGTTGGTGTCGACCTGCTGATCAATGAAAACCATGCGCCAGCTGATCACACGGGTCGGGTGCGCGAAAAATGGTCGTTCCGCCGCTCCAACTACTTTGAACATGTCGGTAACGAAGTGAAGGCAGTGACCGAAAGTTGCGGCCTGCTGGACATGTCCGCATTTGCCAAGATTTTGGTTGAAGGAACCGGCGCACGAGACTGGTTAGAAAGTATTTTCGCCAACAAGATTCCAAAGAAACGCGGACGAATCGCACTTTGCCACCTTTTGACCAGTCAGGGCGGGGTGAAGAGCGAATTCACCGTGTATGAATACAAGCCGGGAGCGTTTTATCTGGTGTCGGCAGGGGCCTACGAAACCCATGACCATGACGTTCTGTTCCGCCATCTGCCGGATGACGGCACGGTAACACTTACCCCGGTGACGGAGCGCTACGGTGTGCTGGTTCTGGCAGGGCCCAACAGCCGCAAGGTGCTTCAGAAACTGACCCGCTCGAAGCTCGACAATGCCAACTTTCCCTGGCTCACCGGACAAAAAATCTCGGTCGGTACCGCAAGCGCTGACGCGCTGCGGGTCAATTTCGTCGGCGAACTGGGCTGGGAATTGCATCACCCCATGGAAATGCAAAACCAGATCTGGGATGCCGTCATGGAAGTCGGCTCTGAATTCGACATCAGGCCGTTCGGCATCCGTGCCATGACGGCGATGGCAATCGAGAAGTCGTACCGCCTTATTCCACGCGAGCTGTCGATTGAATATTCGGCGTTTGAGTCTGCGCTGGACCGTTTCATCAAGCTTGACAAGGACTTCATCGGCAAGGATGCGCTGGTGCGTCGCCACGAAGCTGGAGACGAATGGAAATTTGTCACGCTTGTCGTCGAGGGTGTGACCGATGCCGACGCCCGTGGATCTGAAGCAATCTACAAGGATGGCGTGCTCGTGGGACGGGCAACCCATGGCGGATTTGGCTACAGGATCGGAAAA
>CALIOE010000034.1 GCA_938044775.1 uncultured Rhizobiaceae group bacterium | reverse complement strand
TACGCATTGATCGCCGGTGATGAAGTTCGGTTAGAATCAGTTATCCAAGGCGATGTCAGCCTGACGGCGCGTGAGTTAGAGTTCACCAATGATGCCCGCATTGATGGCAAGCTGACAGTCTATGAGCAGAAACCCGGTGATGTGGAGATTCCCGCACAAGTCATTCCTGAAAGCCGCGTTGAACGACGCGACATGTCGGAATGGTCAGATGCGACCAGGGAACTGGAGGTCTGGGATTGGCGCCGCGCAATCACCCGGTTTTTGATTTGGATGGTCGTTGTCGCCGGAATTGCTGCGTTGATCGCGGCAATTGTGCCGCAGAAACTGGCGGACCTTCGCCGTGGGATTCTTGATCGACCGTTTCGAACGCTTTGGTTTGGCGTTCTTGCAGAGTCAGTAATTGTTGGATCGACAATACTCTTGATGATGACGGTTATCGGATTGTTGCTGGCACCTGCGACCATATTTGTCGCATTGTTTTGCGCATTCGCGGGATACGTCGTTGCAGCTTACGCTTTCGGTGTCGGACTGCTCATGGCGATGGGACAGCAGGAACCTCAAAGCATCGGGTCAAGAGCCCTGGCGGCGGGTGTTGGTGCTCTGGCCGTTGGATTGATTGCGATGATACCATTTGTCGGCTGGTTGTTTGTACTGGCACTTGCTCTCACTGGAGTGGGTGCCATTGCAATCTGGCTGTTTCGACCGAAATTTTTTGCTGCCATTTAGGCTGGCTCTGAACCGCAAAGACACCTGCCGGCCGGCCTTAATTCACACAGTCCTGACCGCTGCTTACCAGGAATTTTTGACCGTAATTGTGATCACAGGTCCACAATTAGGTTCAATGGAACCGGTCAGCCACTATTGCCATTGCCACTCTGTTCGGGCGGGCTTCATTGCTACCACTCATATTGCTCTCCATGCCGAAAGATCTTAACTTGCAATAGATACAGCGGGAACGTTAGTTGGAATATGCATTGTATCCTGAATTCGTTTTCAGAAAGCATTAAGCAACGATTTGCACCTCCACATAAGCCAATCCAAAAAATCACAAATATTTCTGCATATTTTCAGCTTTCTTTCGAAAAGTTTTCAAAAACGAGCTCATATTCTGATCGATAAGCGTCGGATTTTTTGAATCGAATGTTCTGTACTTTCTATTCCAGATCGAATTCTTCACTTTACATTGCACTTCACCTTCGAAATAATAACATAAAGGGGGGGGGTGCCTGAGAGTTAATATAGTCAAGCATATCTAATGACCTCTGGGCCCGGGCTATCGAACATAGCTCTGGTGAGGAGAACTTGACTATGAAGAACTCAATTGCCCATGGCGGCCACCGCCGCTACGCAACCCTCGAATCCCTGGGATCATTGTCTGGCAACAAAGATCCTGGACTTTTCGGACGAATGTTTCCCAAGCTGAAACCGCTCAAAATCGACGACTCCGAATTGTTGGAAATGGCTGAGGCGATGAAAGATGATCCAGGCGACGGGCCGTCTGGGGACAATGCCAATGTACCGGCCGGATTCACGTATTTGGGTCAGTTCGTAGACCATGACATAACACTCGACACGACGCCCCTGGATCAGCAACATGTTGATCCGCTGAGTGTCGAGAACTTCAGATCACCAAAACTCGACCTTGATTCCGTCTACGGACAAGGACCTGGTGTGAGCCCTCACCTTTATGCGCGCAAACGAGCAGGCGGAGGCTTTCCGCTGACCGCAAAACTGCTGATTGGAAAAACTGAGCCGACCGGTGACGACGCGAAAACCGAGAAAGTTCTTCCAAACGATTTACCCCGGAATGCGCATGGCAGGGCGTTGATTGGTGACGAACGCAACGACGAAAACCTGCTGGTTGCACAAACACACCTGGCATTCCTGAAGTTTCACAACGCTGTTGTGGATCATCTGGTCAAGGGAGGCGCGGACGAGTCATCTGTTTTTGAGGAAGCGAAGCGAATAACAACGTGGCACTATCAGTGGCTGGTGTTGTATGACTTTGTCGAGCGCATAACGGAACCTGGCTTGATCGACAGGATCAGACATGAGGGACGCAAGTTCTACAGATTTAAGACCACACCCTATATGCCCGTCGAATTTTCGGCCGCTGCTTACCGGCTTGGTCATTCAATGGTGCGCGAAAATTACAGACACAACAAGCACTTTGACCCGACAAGCTTTGCTCTCCTGTTTCTTTTCACAGGCAAGTCCGGCGACATAGCCGGTGACCTGGGTGGGTTTTCAACTCTTCCTTCAAACTGGGTCATAAACTGGCACAACTTTCACGAAACAAAGAAGAACTCCAAACCAGCCAATGCATCTCGCAAACTCGATCCGTTCATCGCTCCAGAGCTTCACACACTGCCAGGAGAACAGGGAAGCTTCGCAAATCTTGCTTTTCGCAATTTGAAAAGGGGTGTCAATCTGGGCCTGCCTTCCGGTCAGGACGTGGCGAAGGCGATGAAGGTTTCGGTGCTCACAGCTGACGAAATGGCCAGTGGAAGCGATGGCAAAGTGGCGAAGAAACATGGAATGCACAAGAAGACGCCGCTTTGGTATTACATCCTGAAAGAGGCTCAAATCAAAGGCGATGGAGACCGGTTAGGCCCGGTTGGGTGTCGAATAATCGCCGAGGTATTTTTGGGCATTGTTCATGGCGACCACGATTCCTTTCTTTGGAAGCACTCCAACTGGTCACCCGAATTGCCGTCCTCGAAACCCGGAAAATTCACCATGGCGGACATGCTCAACTTCATTGGTGATCAAAACCCATTGGGCAACTGATGCGGATTGGCCTGCCATAATCGATCAGGTCACCTGGTTGAATGGGCAGTGGGCTCAAGAGTTTTCAGCCCACTGCGCTACCAAGGGTTTATTGAGAGCAATCAGCAATTTCTGCCGATTACAGAATTTCGGGCAACCTCGGAAGTTTGCGTCAGACTCTTTAGTACCGTCATACGCTCGCTGCTAAGCAGTTTAGGGCGCGGTGCGGATTCAGGACTGCAATTTCGCAAATTCACAAGTCAACTGGCTCAACAACTCTTGAGCAGTATTGGACTTTCAGCTTCGCGTGAATCTCGTCGGCGACAATGATCGGCCCACCGGCAACCGGACTGTTGACAAATTGAGGCTTTTTGCAGTGGAGCCGACATCTTTGGTCGACAGAAATACGCAATTGCCTTCAGCTTCATCTGACAACCATCTGGACCGACAGCGCCATTGCTGGCAGCATGAACGCAATCGAAACGAGACACGACTGGGAGATACTTCGTGAAAAAAACTCTGACCTTGATGACAACAGCCCTGATGTTAGGCGTCAGCACTTTCGCCTCAGCTGAGACGCTGCGCTGGGCAAGGGCCGGCGATAGCCTGACGCTCGACCCGCATGCTCAGAACGAAGGGCCAACCACAGCCTTGAACCATCAGATCATGGAAGCACTGGTCATCCGGGACATGACCGGCAATATTGTTCCGGCACTGGCCACTGAATGGGGTCCAAAGGCCGACAATCCCAATGTCTGGACATTCAAGCTGCGCGAAGGCGTGAAGTTCCATGACGGATCAGATTTCGATTCTGAAGATGCCGTATTTTCACTGAACCGGGCCATGACAAAGGATTCCGATTTTAAGGAATTGCTTGCCTCGGTAAAGGAAGTGCGCGCTGACGGACAATACGGCGTGGAGATCGAAACCAACGGTCCGAACCCGATCATGCCCAACAATCTCACCAACATGTTTATGATGGACAAGCAGTGGGCGGAGAAAAACGACGTCACGAAGGTACAGGACTATGAGGGAGGTGAGGAAACTTTTGCCTCACGCAATGCCAATGGTACTGGCCCTTATGTGCTCGTTTCGCGTGAACCTGACGCCAAGACAGTGATGAAAATCAATGAAAATTACTGGGGCAAAGATGAGTTTCCGATGGAAGTCACCGAGATCGTGTTCACCCCGATCCAGAACCAGGCGACGCGGGTAGCTGCGCTGCTTTCCGGCGAGGTTGATTTCATCCAGGATGTACCGGTGCAGGATTTGAAACGCGTCGATGATTCCGACGGATTGCAGGTGAAAACCGCTCCGCAGAACCGCGTTATTTTCTTCGGCATGAACCAGGGCGATGCTGATCTGAAGGCTGACAATGTCGAAGGCAAGAACCCGCTGGCCGACAAGAAAGTCCGGCAAGCCATGAACATAGCGATCAACCGCGAGGCGATTAAGAAGGTTGTGATGCGCGACCAGTCAATCCCGGCTGGCGTTATATCGCCGCCTTTCGTCAACGGCTGGACAGAAGAGCTTGATGCGGTGCCCGCCACCGATCTCGAAAAAGCTAAGGCGATGATGAAAGAGGCCGGCTACGAGGATGGCTTCTCAATTCGTCTCGACTGCCCTAATGACCGCTACATTAATGATGAAGGCATCTGCCAGGCTGCTGTCGGAATGCTTGCCCAGATTGGTGTAAAGGTACAACTCGATGCCAAACCGAAGGCACAGCACTTTCCGCTGATCAGCAATCTGGAAACAGATTTCTATATGCTCGGCTGGGGCGTACCGACCTACGATTCTGAATACATCTTCAACTTTCTGGCACACACCAAGGGCGACAAGTACGGTTCCTGGAACGGTACCCGTTACTCCAATCCGGACCTCGATAAGAAGATTGAAGCACTCGCGTCGGAAACCGACTCTGAAATTCGCAACGGCATGATTGGTGAGATCTGGCAGGTGGTTCAGTCCGAGCAGCTTTACATCCCGATCCACCATCAGGTGTTGAACTGGGGCATGGCCGACAAGGTCGATACGGTTGTTGATCCGGAAGACACTGCCAAGTTCAAATACTTCAAAATCAAGTAACGGAACTTTGGAGCTCTCTCAGGGAGCTCCTTTGAATAAACATTGCGTTCCGGTCATTTACGACCGGGACGCACCACCTTGGGAGGATGCCATGTTGTCCAGAACCGCACTCGCTATGCTGACCGCCGCAATGCTATCAGGTACCGCAGCGGCTGAAACATTCCGCTGGTCTTCGGACACCGACCCGCAAACCATGGACCCGCACGCGGTAAATTCAGCACCGGTCCTGGGATTCCTCAACAATGTTTATGAGGGGCTGGTTCGCCGCGACAAAGGCATGGCCGTCGAAGGCGCGCTCGCCGAACGTTGGGAGCCGATTGGAAAGGATGGCTGGCGCTTTCACTTACGCAAGGGCGTGACGTTCCATGATGGATCGAAATTCAACGCTGAAGATGTTCTGTTTTCCTATCAACGGGCTTCAAGCGAGGCAGCCGACACGGCGTCCTGGTTCGCACCCGTTTCCGAAGTGAAGATCGTTGATGATCATACTATCGACTTTCTGACCACAGCCCCCAACCCGATCTTCCCCGATTCAATTGCCAATTTCATGATCCTCGACAAAGGGTGGGCGGAGGACAACAATGCTGCTCTGCCATCCAAAGAAGAGGAAAATTTCGCAACACTCAACGCCAATGGAACAGGCGCTTTCAAGCTCGTCGAACGCCAACCGGGGCTGAAGACGGTTCTCGAGCCGCATGGAGGTTGGTGGGGAACTGTTGAACACAACATTACACGCGCTGAATTCACACCAATCCAGAACCCGGCAACCGCGGTTGCCGCATTGCTGTCCGGCGATGTCGATATGATCAATCCAGTGCCGGTTCAGGATGCAGCTAAACTGAAACAGCGCGATGCGGTCACGGTAATTGAGGGTATCGAAGCACGAGTCATTATGCTCGGATTTGCGCATGCCGCAGAAACGTTGAAATACGGGGCAGACGCCGGCAAACCCAACCCATTCCGCGATGCCAGGGTTCGCAAAGCGGTCGCCCATTCTGTCAATGTGGATGCGATCCTTCAGACAATTATGCGTGGTTCAGCGACGGCTGAATCGCAACTGATCAGTCCAGCCATGCGCGGTTACTCGAAGGACCTTTCCAGTCGACCGGCTGTTGATGTTGGGAAAGCCAGGGCGCTGTTGGCCGAGGCCGGATATGCAGATGGATTTTCCTTTGGACTCAAATGTCCAAACGACCGCTATCTCAACGATGAGTCGGTTTGCCAGGCCGTCGTGTCGATGTTGGCCAAAATTGGCTTAAAGGCAGAACTTGATGCGATGCCGGTGCGCAACTACTGGCCGGAATTAAGAGCCGACAATTTCGACATGTATCTGCTTGGCTGGTCGCCGGGAACATTCGACGCCGAACATCCGATCCGCTTTCTCGCGCATACGCCCAACAAAGAAAAGAAACTGGGCAGCTGGAACTTTGGAGACTTCTCAAACAGTCGCGTGGACGAATTGCTGCCTCAGATCCAATCAGAGATTGACGACAGCAAACGTCAGGCCATGCTTGATGAAAGCGCCAAAATCCTGCAGGACGAGATGGCTTATGTGCCCCTCTACGTGCAGCCGCTGATCTGGGGGACACGTGATAATGTTGATCTGACACAGCGACCCGACAACTTTTTTATTCTGCGCTGGACTACGGTGAAGTGACGCCAGCACCAAATTCTGCATTGGGAGACTGACGTTCGATGCTCGCCTTCACTCTCCAACGCGTTTTTCAGTCAATAGTCGTATTGCTGGTGGTTGGGTTGGTGGCATTTTCGATGTTCCGTTTTGTCGGCGATCCGATCGACAATATGCTCGGTCAAGAGCGAACCGATGCTGATATCGAGCGGTTGCGCGGTGAACTGGGGCTCGATCAGCCGTTCCCGATCCAATACGGCAAGTTTCTCAAAAATGCCGTTCAGGGCAACTTCGGAATAAGTTATCGACAGGCGCGACCGGTCTCCACGATTCTGGCGGAACGCGCACCAGCAACACTGGAACTGGCTGCTGTGTCCGGCCTTTTCGCGATTTTTTTCGGGGTCGGCCTGGGCGTGTTCACCGCGATCAGGCGTGACGGGTTTGCAGCCAATGCCATCATGACAATCTCGCTTCTCGGCGTATCCCTGCCAACTTTCCTGATTGGTATTTTGCTCATCTATGTCTTCGCGGTCGAGCTTGGCTGGCTGCCCAGTTTTGGACGTGGAGACACAGTGAAGATTGGTGGCTGGTCTACCGGTTTTCTCACTGCTTCCGGTCTCAAAGCGATCATCCTGCCGGCGATCACACTTGGCCTGTACCAGATGACGCTGATTATGCGGCTGGTGCGGTCCGAAATGCTGGAGGTGTTGCGTGCCGACTATATCCGATTTGCCCGAGCGAGGGGCCTGAAGGAGCGAGCAATTAATTTCCGTCATGCTCTGAAAAATACGTTGGTTCCGGTCATCACTGTCACCGGATTGCAGCTTGGCGCAATTATCGCCTTTGCAATCATCACCGAGACGGTCTTCCAATGGCCGGGCGTCGGACTGCTCTTCATAAACGCCATCCAATTCGTCGACATACCGGTGATGGCGGCTTACTTGATGCTGATCTCGGTCATGTTTGTTGGCATAAATCTGATTGTAGACCTGCTCTACTTTTCTATTGACCCGCGCTTGCGCATCGACCGGTCTGCGGCAGAAGGCTGACGGCATGGAAGCTCTCTCACGCGCTTGGCGTTCTGATTTTTCCTGGTCTTTTCGACATTCTCCGGTGGCAATTATTTCGCTTGGCGTGGTTTTGCTTTTGGTGCTGTCCGCCCTGCTCGCACCTTGGGTCGCTCCTCACAATCCATTTGACCCAGCTTCGCTCAACCTGATGAACGGTTTCACCAGGCCCATGGAGCCCAACGCCTTCACGCAGGAGATCTTTTGGCTTGGCACAGATGATCAAGGCCGAGACGTATTCTCCACCATCCTTTACGGGATGCGCATTTCGCTCTTCGTCGGCTTCACGGCCGTGCTGTTTGCACTCATTCTTGGCGTCACGCTGGGGCTGATTGCCGGCTATGCAGGCGGATGGACGGAAACCACGATCATGCGAGTTGCAGATGTACAGCTGACTTTCCCGGCGATTCTGGTCGCCATGTTGATCTTTGGCATCGCCAAGGGCATCACACCGGTCGATATGCGCGACGAAATGGCGATCTGGGTTCTCATCATCGCCATCGGCCTGTCCGACTGGGTACAGTTCGCCCGCGTGGTGCGTGGCGCGACCCTTGTCGAAAAAAACAAGGAATATGTGCAGGCCGCGCGTCTGATCGGCCGCAAACCGGGGGCGATCATGTTGCGCCATATCCTTCCCAATGTGATGTCACCGGTACTGGTGATCGCCACCATCTCTTTGGCGCTCGCGATCATTGCTGAGGCCACTCTTTCGTTCCTTGGGGTCGGTGCGCCGCCGACTCAACCATCGCTGGGCACACTCATCCGCATTGGCCAGGGCTATCTGTTTTCCGGCGAATGGTGGATCATTCTGTTTCCCGCGATCACGCTTCTCGCATTGGCGCTTTCAGTGAACCTTCTCGGCGACTGGTTGCGTGATGCGCTCAATCCGAAGCTTCGCTAATGGTTGAACCTGTTCTGTCAGTTCGCGGTCTCACCGTGGAAATTCCAACGCGCCACTCTGTCTTACGGCCTGTCGATACGGTGAGCTTCGATATTGCGGCGGGTGAAATTCTCGGTGTTGTAGGTGAATCAGGCGCGGGAAAGTCAATGACCGGTAATGCTGTCATCGGTCTGCTCGACCGGCCGGCACATATTGCCGGCGGCGAAATATGGCTCAATGGTGAGAGGATTGATCAACTGAAGGGCGATGCACTGCGGCAGGTACGCGGGAAACACATTGGCATGGTGTTTCAGGATCCGCTGACCTCGCTCAATCCATTGCTGACAATTGGACAGCAACTGGTTGAAACAATTCAGGTACATCTCGATGTTTCGGGCGCAGAGGCGAAAAACCGGGCAGTCAACAGCTTGAATGAGGTTGGCATCCCTGCAGCGGCGGAACGCATCGATGCCTATCCGCATCAATTTTCAGGTGGTATGCGGCAGCGCGTCGTGATTGCGCTCGCACTTTGCGCTGAGCCCTCACTCATCATCGCTGACGAGCCGACCACAGCACTTGATGTTTCCGTGCAGGCGCAGATCATCGCATTGTTGAAGCGGCTTTGTCATGAACGCGGGACCGCTGTCATGTTGATCACCCATGACATGGGCGTCATCGCTGAAGCCGCCGATCGCGTTGCCGTGATGTATGCCGGACGAATGGCGGAACTCGGGCCAGCGCGTGAAGTTCTCACCAAGCCAGCGCATCCCTACACCGTTGGTCTCATGGGTTCGACGCCGCTTGCGTCGGCAGGCAAAGAGCGACTGAACCAGATTGAGGGATCGATGCCAAGACTGGATGAGTTGCAGCCAGGATGCGCGTTTTCGCCGCGTTGTCCCTATGCTCAGCACAAGTGCCGAATTGAACCGCGCCCGACACTTGAAGCCCATGAAGGCCGCGCAGCCTGCTGGCTCGCCGGCGAGGTGGCTGAATGAGGCCGCTTGTCTCTGTCAACAAACTTTTCCGCGTCTTCGACGTTTCGAAGCCGTGGCTAAACCGGTTGCTCGAGCGCCGGAACAAAGCACTTCTGACAGCGGTAGCCGATGTCAGTTTCGGTATTCCCGAGCGCACTGTTTACGGTCTTGTCGGCGAGAGCGGGTCTGGAAAATCGACTATCGGCAAGATTATCGTTGGCCTGCTCGCGCCATCCTCCGGCTCTGTCGAGATCGAGGGAGTCGATTTGTTTCGAGAGAAGGATGAGGGCACGGTGGACCGGATTCGGTCCGACATTCAGATGATCTTTCAGGATCCCTATGCGAGTCTTAACCCACGATGGAAGGTTGGCGATATTATCGTTGAGCCGATTTCGTCACGCGGCGGCGATACAGTCGGCGTTGCAAATAAGTTGCTGGAGCAGGTCGGTCTATCAGCTCGCGACGCCACAAAATATCCTCATGAGTTCTCTGGTGGCCAACGCCAGAGAATCTGCATCGCGCGGGCGCTGGCGTCCGAGCCGAAACTGATCGTCTGTGATGAACCAACCTCTGCGCTCGATGTTTCCGTGCAGGCACAAGTACTTAATCTGATGAGCGACCTGAAAGACGATTTCGGCCTGACTTATCTGTTCATTAGTCACGACCTGACCGTAGTCCGGCACATGTCTGACACGGTTGGCGTTCTCTATCTTGGACGACTTGTGGAAGAAGCGCCGCGTGATGCTTTGTTCGATGGGCCAAAACATCCCTACACCCAAATGCTGTTGCAAGCGGCTCCGAAATTGGACGGTTCCGTGCGTGAGGCCGATATCCCTAAGGGCGAAATTCCTGATCCGATCAATCCGCCTGCCGGATGCGTGTTTAATCCACGCTGCCCCTTCGCGGTGGATCGCTGCCGGAAAGAATTGCCGGAGTTGCGCAAACTCGGCGATCATCGGGTCGCCTGCCATCTGGCTGAATGACGATCTGATCTGTGCCGCCACTGACCGCCAATGACATCTCCATTTGGCGATCCGATTCCGCTCAACTGATGAGAAAATACGAGCGTCCGCTTCGACCACCCACAAGTCTCTTCGCCTGGATCTTAGGCCGTTACAACAGGTCGGATCCTGAGCATCGGCGATTGGCCACACAATGGTTTATGGAGATTTGCCATCGCCTGATCACGCAACGATCACCAAACCGTGTAGTTCGAATAACTTTGTGAATGACGCTTCTCGATATATTGCAACAGTCATGAGACGGTTTGTTTCGATAGCCCTGCTTCTTTGTTTTGCGCTGATGTCGGCATCGGCGAGCTCAGGTATTGGCTTTTCCGAACTGAACGATGATAGGGATCTGCGGAACGAGATTGCAATCAGCGCGGTCTCTGATCCGCTCGATGGATCATCGGTCAGGGATGCGACACTCGATAATCAAACCGATCTGTTGGACGACGATTGCCCGTGCAAAAAAGAAACTGCGGCCACCAAGATCGTTTGCGGCGTCACACTGGCATTTTCCAACAACGCGGCGACACTCGATTCACCGCCCCTTTCCAAGGCGCGTTTTGCGCTTTCAAAGTCGTCGATACCGAAATCCTTTATCGACCATCTGAAACGGCCACCACGAACCATTCTTTGAGCGCTTTTGTCGCACGCCACGCGTGCTCGAATTGAATTCAAAGGACCGGTTCTATGCTGGACAATCAAAACTGTTTACGGGGAGCATTGGGCTCCACCGCTCAACCGAATGTGACAGCCGGTGCGGCATTCAAAATGTGCCCGCCAATCCTGCCGTCTGTGCTGCACCAAATTCCGGCCAGAATTAACTCGCCGAGCGGGAAATGCCGCAACCAGATGAGCATGCCTTTTGATCTTTCTTCACGTTTGTCCGCCGGGACAGGCGTGACGGTTCTGTAATACGTCACCGCAGGACTTGAAAGATGAAACATGCAAATTTGGGTCAGTCCCGAAGAAGCTTCCTGTTGTCAACAGTCAGTTTGGGGATTCTCGCCGTCGCCGGATGCAGCAGCACCAGCAGGGAGCGGAAAATCACCGCGTTGCGGAAACTGAAAAGACGGCAGTCAACCGCGCTTTATGCGGCCCTGCCGAACGAAAAGTTTCCCATTGCTGCAATCCCTCCTGGTCTGTTGAAGCGCAAGCATCAACGACGCCGCGTTCGGTACCGGACATCGGAAAAACCAGGCACCGTTGTTGTCGATACCCGCAACTTTTACCTGTACCACGTTGAACGCAACGGCTCCGCCATGCGCTACGGAGTTGGTTTAGGGCGAGCCGGATTTGCCTGGTCAGGCCGGGCTCGCATTGCCTGGAAACGCAAATGGCCTAAATGGACACCACCGGCAGAAATGATCAAACGTGATCCGAAGCTGAGCAAGTGGAGCGCAGCAAACGGAGGCATGCCGCCAGGTCTGACAAACCCCCTCGGGTCCCGGGCGCTCTACATTTTCCAAGGCAAGAAAGACACGCTGTATCGCCTGCACGGCACACCGGAGGTTTCGAGCATTGGGCGAGCCGTATCGAGCGGCTGTGTGCGGCTCGTCAACCACGACGTGATTGATCTGTATTCCAGGGTTCGCTCGGGATCTCCCATCGTCGTCATTTAGCACAACCTGAAAACTTCACTGAAAGAGAGAAGCCATGAAAAATCCAACAATGATCGATCGCAGGACATTTGTCAGTACAGGTCTCGCAACCAGCATCTCAATGCTCATGTTGCCGGCAGGAGTCGCGACAGCTGAAAGTGTCTCTGGCCTCTACGAAAACATTCCGCTGAAGGACGAGATTATGGGCGATCCAAATGCCCCTGTAACCTTGCTCGAATATGCCTCTCTGACATGCCCGCACTGCAAATCATTTCACGAGCGCATCATGCCGAGTATCAAGAAAAACTACATCGACACCGGCAAGGTGAAATATATTTTGCGGCCATTTCCATTTGATGGCGACCGCCGTGGAGAAGCGGCGTTTATGTTGGCAAAATGCGCCCCCAACAACGCGTATTACCCAATGCTCGATGCCCTCTTTGCTACCCAGGGCAATTGGAGCCGCGGCGGCAACCCGGTGCCGGAATTGATGCGGATATCAAAGCTTTCCGGAATGTCAGAAGCGGACTTCAAATCCTGCCTGGGCAATCAGGAACTGATGACCAAGATGATCGAAGGTCGAAATCTCGCTGTTCGAAAGTTCAAGGTCCAGGCAACACCAACGGTTTTCATCAACGATCAGCGTTACACGGGGCAAACCTCAGTGCGTGACTTGGCAGCTGCGCTGGACGGAGCATTGGGCAGTTAGGGAGTTGCTAGAATGAAACAGCAAGTCGGGTCGCGGCGCTCAGCCAAACAGCAAGCCAATGACAAACCAAAAATGCTTCTTGGAACGCGCCATCACTATGAGTCCAAGGATGCCGTTCCAAATCTTGGGCAATCGGCAAAGTCGATTGGATTTTCACCCAGCGAAGTCTTCGAGCTGGAGCGCCTCTATGTCTCCAAACTGAAGGGAGGTGTGGAATGAATAGCAACTTGCCAGATCCCGAAGCCGCGCCCAATCGGACTTCAAGGCCGATTGTCGCCACTGTTGTGGTGGCGATTGCCGTTCTGTTGTCCATCGCGGGTTGGGTGATTATCGGGACCGCAGATCGCCACGATGTCGTGGACAATGATCTGGCAGCGACAAATGGTGCTTGCGCCCTTGATGCGACGGTGACCAAGGCCATCACTGCGGCAGCGACCGGAGAGGTCGCCGCCTTCGCAGCAATGGATCGGCCATACTCGGTAGCGGACTTTCGCTTCCATGATGCAAGTGGCACCGCAAAATCACTTGCGGACTGGTCGGGCCGAACGGTGTTGCTCAATCTGTGGGCAACCTGGTGCGCGCCTTGCAGAGCCGAAATGCCATCACTGGATGCTCTGCAACGCCAGTTGGGTAGCGACGACTTTGAAGTCCTCCCGATCAGCGTTGATCGCAGCGATGCTTCAAAACCAAAGGCCTTTTTCAAGGAAATATCGATCTCGGCCATGGGCTTTTTCCACGACGCCGAGGCGATGACATTGAACGCCCTTAAGAGCGAAGGCCTGGCTCTGGGCTTGCCTGCAACGCTTCTTGTCGATGGGCGCGGATGCGTCATCGGCAGGCTCAATGGCCCGGCGGAATGGGCCAGCGAAGACGCTCAGAACCTCATCAAAAACGCACTCTAACCGCACTCTTGCCGCCATCACAGGAAGACGAACAGATGAAGAAATCGATGCAAATTTTGTCGGCCACAACCCTTTGCGCTTTCATGCTTGCCCCGTCCTGGGCAGATTCACTGGATAGCAAACGCAAGCCCAATCATCTTCTTGGCGCTCAATCCCCCTATCTTCAGCAACACATCTACAACGCAGTTGACTGGTACCCGTGGGGCGAGGAAGCACTTGAGAAAGCGAGGCGGGAAAACAAGCCAATCTTTCTGTCCGTTGGCTATTCCACCTGCCATTGGTGCCATGTGATGGCGGACGAAAGTTTCGAAAATGACGAAATTGGCGCCTTCATGAACGAGCACTATGTTTCGATCAAAGTCGACCGGGAGCGGCGACCTGACCTCGATGAGCAATTCATGCTGGCCACCCAGGCGCTGACCGGCAGAGGCGGATGGCCAAACTCCGTCTTCATGACATCGCAGGCAAAGCCGTTCTACGCGGCAACCTATCTGCCACCGGATGCATTTTTGAGCGTCCTGGGACAGATCGACGGTTTATGGAAAAGCGAGCAATCCGCTCTGGAGCAAGAAGGCGAACGCATTTCCAGCCGCATCATGGGATATATGAACCGCATCGAGGCGGCTCGGAGTCTCACTCCTGAAGCCATAAAACAAGCCGCAGCTGGCATCATAGAGCAGGTTGATTACTTCAGCGGCGGGCTCGGCACGGCACCCAAGTTTCCGCAGGAAGCAGCCCTGGTTTTTCTGCTCGACCAGGCCGAGCGCGGCGACAGCGAGGCCCTCGAAGTTGTAAAAGGGGCGCTGGACGGCATGTTGAAGGGGGGCATTCACGACCATGTGGGTGGTGGCTTCCACCGCTACAGCGTGGATCCGAACTGGCTCGTCCCGCATTTTGAGAAAATGCTCTACAATCAGGCGATGATCGGCCGCTTGCTGGTCCGAACCTACGATCTCACCGGCATCTACCGATACAAGCACACGGCCATCCGGCTGCTGGATTACGTTGTGCGGGAAATGCAGAGCGCCGAGGGCGGCTTTTATTCAGCTCAAGACGCAGATTCACTGGGCGAGAATGGCAAAAAGGAAGAGGGAGTATTCTACATCTGGTCGAAGAGTGAATTCGATAAGCTGGACGATCCGTCGCTCAAGCCCGTCAAAGAGACATTCCAGATTAGCGAATCCGGCAATTTCGAAGGAAGCAACATCCTCCACCTGACCAGCCGCATCGATGAAGTGACCAGCAAAAATAATGGCGAAGAAGAGGCCTTCTACAGAGATCTCGACAAGGGGTTGGATTACCTTCGCGTTGTGCGCGAAAGCACGCGCTCTGCACCACACAAAGATGAGAAAATTGTGGTTTCGTGGAACGCAATGATGATCGAAACCATGGCTCAGGCTTCCTTCGTGTTTGATCGCCCCGACTACTGGACGTCGGCCAAAGCAAGTGCTGACTACATTGTTGGATCGATGATGACTGGCGGTGGTCTCAAGCGGGTCAGTTTCGAGGGTAATATTGGCGTCGATGGGCAGCTGGCTGACTATGCGGGACTTGGCGTGGCCCTGCATGCCCTGGAGGACTTCACGCCCGACGGAGAACAGAAACCGGACTACTCCAAGTCGACCAGGCGCCTCGCAGAAGACATCAGAGCAAGGTTTGCCGACAAGGCGGAGTTCGAAGGCAAGCCCTTCCTCATGACCAGCACCGACCAGGGGTTGGGAAACTTTGCACCCGTTGACGACAATCCCATTCCCTCTGGAAACTCTCTGGCACTTAAGCTTTTCAACCAGATCGCTGAACGAAACGGTGACCTGGAATTCAAAAAGCGGTCGCGTGTCCTGACTGCGTCCTTGTCCGGCTACGCCCTGGCAAGTCCGCAGTCGCGCGGGACACTGGTCAAAACAGCGTTCAGCATCAGCAACAAGCCTGTAGGAAACATCAGGTATGTCGCCAATGGTAATGTTCGCGTTGGCCTGAAACTTGATCGCGAAAAGCAGAACTTCCACCTGGATGTTCAAATGAAGAAGGGCTGGCACATCAACTCGACGAGGCCGCTGGAGGACTATTTTGTACCAACGGTTTTGAGCTTCAATGGCAAAGCGGTTGAGCCTGCAAAGTATCCTACTCCCCTGGAAAAGGTACTGCGCTTCAACGACAAACCTCTCAGCTTGTACGAGGAGCGACTTCAGCTGAGTGATAAATATCAGCCAAACACTTCTGATCAGCCTCACACGATATCGCTGGATGTTCAGGCCTGCAGCGACGAGATCTGCCTGGAACCCGAAACCCTTAAGTTCAACTTCTGGGCCAACTAACCGGCAACGGGGAACCAAAAAATGGCTGATATTGGTTATGTTACAGCTCTTCTGGCCGGTGCGGTCTCATTTCTTTCGCCCTGCGTGTTGCCGCTGGTCCCACCCTATCTTGTCTATCTGGCCGGCACTTCATTGAGCACCCTGACCGATGGCGAGGATGCGGCTGTCAGGGTACAGGCAAGGCGGCGCGCGCTGCTTCACTCCTTGCTCTTCGTGATCGGCTTCTCATGCGTGTTCATTGCTCTGGGAGCCAGCGCCTCAACAATCGGGTTGCTCATCAGGCAGTATCAGCAGGCTCTCGCAGCCATCGCCGGCGTTGTTATCATCATCATGGGGCTGCATTTCATCGGTGTGTTCAAGATCAACATTCTGTACAAGGAAGCCCGGTTCCAGGCCGACGCCGGCAGCGGCGCAATCGGGTCCTATCTCATGGGTGTGGCTTTTGCTTTTGGCTGGACGCCCTGCATCGGCCCTGTCCTCGGGGCCATTCTTGCACTTGCCGGCGCACGGGATTCAGTTTCAGAAGGTGCCCTGATGCTGGCGATTTACTCCGCGGGCCTGGGAATTCCGTTCCTGCTGGCCGCGACATTTGTCAGCCCTTTCATGTCCTTTATTTCGCGCTTCAAAAAACGGCTTGGCACGGTCGAAAAGGCGACCGGTGTTTTGCTTGTCACAACCGGGGTGTTGTTTTTGACCGGCGGCATCGAACGGACTGCGTTCTGGTTGCTGGAAGCATTCCCCGCATTGGGAACATTGGGATGATGACGGTTCGAATTGCAGAAAGGTTTCAACGATGAGAAAGCAAAACAAAAAGAACAAACCGCAAAGAAAGAGGAGCGTCAGCAAACCCGCTGCTGGATCTTCTAATGTTGGCGAAGCATCTGCTGGCAGGCGAAGCGTCCTGCGCCTTTTGCGAAACTCAATAATCGGGGCTGCAGTGATCGGCGGGGCGGGATACTATTCGGTGAATTCCATACAGGCATCAATGAACGAGGCGGATCTGAGCAGGATTGGCAACGGCCGACCAGCGGTCGTTCAGGTTCACGATCCGCAATGCAGTCTGTGCCGAACCCTGCAGAGTCAGACTCGCGATGTCCTCGCGGATTTTGAAGATGACCGTTATGAATATCTGGTGGCCAATATCAAGACTCAGAAGGGAAGTGTTCTTGCGTCGAAATACGGGGTGCCCCACGTCACCCTGTTGCTGTTCGACCCAAACGGAAAAATGGTGCAAATCGTTCGCGGCCCGACTTCAACGGCAAGCCTCAAAAACCACATTACAGTTCATATTCAAAAGTATGGCTGACGAAACAGCGCATGAAGTTGCGGTTGCTGTGTTCAGATATGCGCATTGCCGGTTAAGATCATTGTCATCCGTGAAACAGCCTGCTTCCATATTGTTTGACGGTTGGTGCCTGTCAGAGCAACACGCCTGCAAGCAGAACGTAAACCGTGCCGACTACAAAGACGACCGAGGAGACCACCAGATAGCCATGCCAGATAACCGGCTTGTCCCTGTGCGGCGAGGCCTGGTTCATCATCGCGATTTGCGCCCCGCCTGCGTTTCTGATCCATTCGATTTGCTCCAACGGCATGGCGATTTTGACTTCCGGTGCGCCGGTCAGTTCCAGTTCCACCGTTTTTGCATTGAGGTACCAGGTCTGGTCCCAGCCAATTATGTCCCGAAAGGGAATGAACAGCGGCTTGCAGAACAAAGAAATAGGCGGGAACATGATGCGAAGTGAAAGTCCGTCCCCGTGGACCCCGATCTTCAGAATGCCGTTGTAAGCCTTGGAGACCGGAAACTTCCCATACAATACCGCGTTGCCCCACCGCTCACGAGTCGGTATCTGCCAGGGCCTGCCGTAGGCCTGTTCCAGATAACTCCAATGAACAGCATCTCGCTTGTAGATGAATCCAAGCATCAAGAGGACAAACGCGAAACCGGCAATCGTAGAAGTGAACATAAACATCGGATCAGAACCCGTAGAAGCTGCTTTATTGCCTGTGCTGCTGTCGCCCGCATTCGGATTCTAGGCGAGCTGAATTGACAGTCCATTAAGAGCTGGTCGGGCGTCCTCAGCAAACCTCAAGCCAGGTGTCAGGTCGGCTTCGCTGTCATTGACGTGATGGCCGATGAACTTGAGCCAGGCTCTGGAAGCAATGTTTTTGACTGTTCATCCCGATCTCATTGGCCAAAGGACAACTCAAAAATGAAATCGCTGAGCTCGCTCCGAGCGACCATTCAACGCTCGGTATTGTCGCCTACAACACGCTCAGGTCGACTGGAAACTTCACCTTAGCATCAGCCGTCATGCAGGTTCTTGTTGGTTTCGAACCGTTGAAATTGTTCTGGCCTGGTCTTACCCAGGCGAGGTTCAGCCCGAAATCTGCATTGAGCGATCAGAATGCGCTTATGCGTAAGTCGGACTTCGAAGATGAGTTCAAGTCTTTCGATCCTGGCCTTGGAGAGGACCAGGGTCTCTTTCAGCCCAGATGACGGGTCCAAGCGACGTCAGGCCCAGCACGCCGAATCCGGCTACCAAGGGTACAACACCTCCATCAAATCCGTATCCCACTGCCCAGCCGAGCGGCAGTGAGATTAACGTTGACAATGAGCCCACCAGCGCCGCCCCCAGTCCGGCCATATGTCCCAATGGCTCCATGGCGAGCGCATTCAAATTGCCAAATATGATCCCCAGGCAGAAAAAGGTGATGAGCAGCCAGGACATGAAGAGCCAGAGCGGGGGAATACCACCCATCACGATCACCGGCAGCAGAAAACCGAGCGATAGCACCGTAGCAAAGACAAGTGCCCACCAGGTCAGCAAACGCATTCCAAGCCGCATGACAGCATAAGAATTGAAAACTGATCCACCGCCAATCGCCAGAGCTGCAACGCCGAAATACAGAACGAAAAGCGGTCCGGTGTCGAAGCTGGTTTGGAAAATTTGCTGTGCGGAGCTGAGATAGCCGAGGAATGCTCCAAATATGAGGCCGGCTGCAACCGTGTAGCCGACTACTGCTCGGTGTGAGCAAGCTTCAGCGATTCCGGAACCAATACACTTGATTGAAAGGGCGCGCCGTTCACCCACCGGCAAGGTTTCGGGTTGACGCAGCGCAAACCAGATACATGTAACAATGCCCAGCGCCAACAACAGGGCAAAGGTCGCCCGCCAATCTGCAAATGTTATGACAGCCTGACCAATGGCGGGTGCAATCGCAGGTACGATAATGAACACTGCCATCACGAACGACATTATCCGCGCCATCGTTCGACCTCCATGCCGATCACGTACGAGCGCTATGGCGACAACGCGGGGACCGGCAATTCCCAGTCCCTGCAAAACCCGACCAATCAGCATGGCCGCAAAATCCGTGGCGTACATTGATATGAGGCAACCCAAAAAGAAGACGAGATAGCCGAGGTAGATGACAGGCTTGCGGCCGAAACTATCGGACAAAGGCCCAACCACAAGCTGACCAATGGCAAACCCGATGAAAATTGAAGAGATGACAAGTTGCGCATCATTGGGATGGGCAACTCCAAGCTCGCGCCCGATTGTATCGAGGGCAGGAAGCATCACGTCCGTCGCCAGCGCAACGATGGAGGTCATGGTGGCGAGCAGCATCACGAATTCAGTGAACGGAAGGGTTTTGGTGGGTGCTTTCATTGTCGGCAAGTCGCTCGCATTGTCCTCAATTCAGACGCGAACGCGGCTGCAGCAACAAGATCCGGCTGTGGCGCTTTGCCATGTCGCATAAGACTTCATCAATCAGCGTGCATGTCTTGTCAAACGGCTTGAGGGCGTCGGACTTTGTATCGAGGCTCAGAGCAACCACGCTGGAGAACCCGCCATTGGAATCATGCGAGAACGAGAAGTTCAGGTCGCAGCTGAAAAGCTGTTCGCCGCTCCTGGCAAGTGTGCCACAGGTTTGTCGAAGCCGGCGTGATTGCGATGTTTGCTTTATTCACTTGCCGCCAAACCCTCAACCAAACCTGCCAGTCTGGTGGCCTTTTTGAGCATGCAGGAGCAACGCGAAATTTGCTAAAGAAGCAACGCCAGATTTTGCTTCCTAAGAACTGTCTTTACCAACATAACCTTGCGCCAGTCGGTCATCACATGAAGCGTTCGCTCTATCGAGCATCTCCCTGAATTGATCGAATTCTTTCCCGTCGAAAAGTTCGGCCATATCCGCTGCAAACTGCCTGGCGGCGGGCCAGTGTCTTTTGACAAGTTTTGCTCCTTCTCCGGTCAGCTCATATCTGATTCGACGTTTGTCTTTTTCGTCCGGTCGACTCTTCAGCCAGCCATTTGAGATCATCGACTTTACCACACGGCTCGTGTGGGCAGGGTCCTGAGAAGAATGTCGGGCGAGCGATCTTAGATGGAGATCGCCGAATTGAGCGAGACTTACCATAGCTCGCCATTGCTGCACGTTAATCCCGGCGGGCCTCAGCGTCTCGCGTTGAAAGATTAAGGACAATTTCGAAGCGAGCCTGATCACTCTGATATTCAGAATCTGGTCAACATCACTTTTGGGGATCAATCTCATATTCAGTTCTTGTTTGGATATTCCCAATTCTTCGTATCTCACAATCATTTCGTTGCATGTGCAACAATGCATTGACTCCAACTGCTGATTGTTTCCAAACTGGTGACTCGGGAGAATTCATCTTTGGGAGGAACAAATGTTGAAACAACTACTGGCAGGGGCCTTTGTCGCTGCGGCCTTTATGGCGCCAACTGCACTCGCGCAGGTAAATCTGACAGCCGAAACAGCGAGCCCTGGTGGTGCAACCCATCTTTCGCCGGCCCATATGACGGAGATCGCAGGCACAAAGGGGATTGCGAATATCCAGCTCGCTGATGGCCAGACTCTGACCAACTCGATCCAGAACGTGGCCGAGGGCAAGACAGACATCGCGGGTACACCACACATTCTGCCATTTCTGATGAGCCGGGGCGTTGGCCCATATGGTTCGCTGGGCAAAGAGAAAGGTGCGGAACTGGCGAGCAACCTGAGGGCAATCAATCCGTTTACGCTGGGTATCTTTTTTCTTTACGCCTACGACGCGAAGGGCATTGAAGGCTGGGACGACCTGAAGGGCCGCAAAATTTACAACGGCCCACCCCGCGGTGGTGCACTGACCAACGCACGCAGCATGATTCAAATCGTCGCCGGACTGAAAGACGGAGAGGACTATGAAGGCCTCCAGGTCAATTGGGGTCAGGGTACGACACTGGTCACCAGCGGCGAACCGGACGCAATCGTGTTGCCAGAGCTCTTCCCCGGCAGCAGGCTGACCTCAGCTACGGCTTCGGGAAAAATGACGGGTTGGTCTATGCCCAAGGCGGCATATGAAAGCGAGGCGATGCAAAAATACATGAAAGCGCCCGGAAGCGCGCCTTTCACGATGAAACTTGCAGACCTCAAGGCAAAAATGGGTGACGATTGGACCTTTGTGTCTGAGGATGAAACGTTCCGCGCATTCGCAACGATCGGCGGGAATGTGGTTCACAAGGATATGGACGACAAGCTGGTCTATGACCTGGTGTCTGCCTACATTTCGACGCTTGACGATCTGAAAGCCAAGGCGCCTTACGGGGATACGGTAAACTTCGACAACCCGATGCTGGGCATGTGCGGTGCAAATCCGGTGAAGTATCACCCTGGCGCCGCACGCGCGTGGCGTGAAGCAGGGTTCAAACTTGATGACTGCGCGGTTGCTGAGTAAGCGCTCCGGTACTTGAGTAATCAGGGCGCCGCACCTCTTGCGGCGCCCTCCAGGTCTGTCGTCCTTGCAGGTAAGCCATGTCTGAATCATCGGACCAAGAGGCATATGCCTCGATATTTCCCAACCGGGCCGTCTATATTTTGGCGCTGCTTTTTGTTGGCGTCGGACTGATCAACAGCACACCGGTGATTCCCGGTTGGGACGAGCTTTGGCGAGGCGTAACCGGCGTCAAAGACCTCAAAACCCGGGCCTTTGCGACCGAGTGGTTCTACCCGATTGTGTTTTTCGCGATGATGCTGCTGGTGGCGCTGAAACACTCGATGTGGCGCGACTGGCGAGGGACTCCGCGCGCCTGGTTTGGGGCGTTCATGGACGCTGCGTTGGTATTGGCGGCGGCAGCAATTTCGCTCACCTACTTGATTGAGATCGACAGCGTCTGCCTGATCGACACCTTCACGGGTGAAAGAGCCCGTATCATTGCGGAGACGCTACAGGCCGAGATTGAATTTGCTGAGACCATGGGGCTGCCCGCGCCGGATACGGTGGAAGATCCCAAATGTGTATCGACCACCGGTGTTTGGCTGGTGTTGATTATGGCCGCCTCGATCCTCGTTTTTCTGGGTTATAATATTAAGGTGTGGGGCCTGCCGCTGGTTTTGGTCGCGATTGTGATCGCGCTCTACACCATCGCTACTGTGCTTGTCTGGTACTTCCACGGACCTGAAGACATCAACAAATACCTCATGACCAAAATGGGGGGCGAGCCACGGACCTTTCTGGATGGTCGTCCCAATGTTCACGATGCTCTCGTAAACAATGCCTCGGGCGTGCTTGGGCGATTTATGAATGTCATCATGAACGTCGTCTTCCCCTATATTATTCTGGGTGCGCTGTTTGGGAAATCGGCCGGTGGCCAGTCGCTGATAAAACTCGCTTTCAGGTGGACCCGCCATCTGCGGGGCGGCCCCGCTCACGCGGCAATCGTCAGTTCAGCGATGTTCGGCACCATCACAGGTGGGCCCGTTGTCAACGTTCTGTCTACCGGCGTGTTGACCATCCCAATGATGATCAAGCGTGGTTTCTCGCGCGTCTTTGCCGGAGGCATGGAGGCGGCCGCCTCCTCTGGCGGGTCAATCATGCCACCGGTTATGGGCGTCGCAGCTTTTATCCTGGCCGCGATGACCGGCGTTCCCTATGGAGACGTCATCGTCGCTGCCGCATTGCCTGCGCTTGCCTATTTCGTGTGCCTGTTTCTCAGCGCAAGTTTCCAGTCGCGCAAACAGGGTATTGAAGCCTTTGGCCAATTAACGGATGACATGCGGATCAGCCGCAAAGATCTTCTGCACCTATGCCAGATTTTCCTACCGATCCTGCTGATCCTCGTCCTGTTGTTGACGCCAAAAGACATGGTCGGCTGCGGATTGTCGGGCTGGCTGTTTGGGGCGGATGCCGTGCTGCAAGGTGAACGCTGTTCGGTCAAGTCATTGCCCTGGATCCTGCAGATCTACCAAAACGCTGCCGGTGATCCGGGCGCAACCGGGTGGTGGGCGGCAGCCCTGGTTCTCGTTCTGTTGTTCCTTGATGAAGATTTCCGCGCCAGGCCCCGCAAGTTGCTGGATGCTCTCGCCGAGGCCGGAATCACGATCTCAACGCTCTACCTGATGTTGCTGGCTGTAACGGTGATAGACATCTGCCTCAATTTCACCGGGCTGTCGAAATTTGTCGCGATCGATGTGCTGCGTTTTCTTCTGTCGCTTGAACTTGGCGGCGGCGGGTCGGTGGCGTTCCAGTTTGTTGCATTGACGATCACCATGCTGCTCGCCGTTTTGCTGGGTATGGGGATGCCCGCTGTACCTGCCTATATCAACGTGGCGTTGTTAATGGGCCCGCTGCTGATCGGGCTCGGAATTGCAACGTTTACGGCAAACATGTTCATCTTCTACTTCGCCATAGCCTCCGCGATAACACCTCCGGTCGCCCTGGCCGCTTTTGCAGCCTCGACCATAACCCGGGCCGAACCGATGGCAACTGGCTTCAGTGCCGTGCGCTCGGGTATTGTTATGTTCGCCATTCCATTCGTCTTTGCGTTCTACCCGGAGCTGTTGTTGATCGATCAGGCACTCGTCGACCCTTCAAGCCCTTCCAACGCGCCTCTGCCCGGATATGAAAATGGGGTTGAGCTTGGTCCGCTGGTCTGGTTGCTGGCGCGTCTTATGTTGGCGCTTTACCTCGTTGCCAGTGCACTGGCTCGCTACGACGTACGGCCTCTGACCATAGCATGGGTCATCGCCAGACTAATGGTTGCAATAGCAATATTGTTCAAACCCGAGTCAGTGCATCTGCCAGCCGTGTTTCTTGCCTTTGGGCTGCTCGCCTGGCATCACCTGAGCGCGCGGCGCTCACAGCTTGCCTAATCCATGACCAGACAGCCCAATTTTCTGTTTCTGATTACAGACCAACAACGTGCGGATTGGCTGGGCTGTTACGGTCATCCGGTTTTGAAAACGCCCAATATTGATGCCATTGCGGCGAGTGGGACCCGGTTTGACAATTTTCACGTCGCCTCTCCGGTCTGCATGCCCAACCGCGCGTCGCTGCTGACGGGGCGATACCCTTCGCTGCACGGGTTGCGGTACAATGGCTGTCGTCTGCCGCTTTCGGCAAACACCTTCGTCGATCAGTTGGCCGAAGCCGGCTACCACACCGCCGCCATTGGTAAGAGCCATTTGCAGCCGTTCACTGACTTGCCACCGATGGGAAGAGACGATGATGGTGCCGCTCGTCGAGGCGAAGCCTGGAAACAGGAAGAGGGTGACTACAGGCAGGAAGCACCAGGTCGTTACCAGCCGGACGGACGGTATGAGTTCAACACGCCCTACTACGGCTACCAGCACGTGGACATGGTGACCAGTCACGGCGACAAGTGTGGTGGACATTACCATCAGTGGTTTCGAGAAAACGCACCGGACTGGGAAGCGTTGCATGATAATGCAAACCAGCTGCCGCACAATTATTCCTGTCCGCAAGCTTACCGCACGCCCGTTCCCGAAGCGTTGTATCCAACGGCGTATATACGTGACCGCACCATTGACTACCTGTCGGAACGCATTGATCAGGATGACCCGTTCTTCGCGTTTGTTTCGTTTCCCGACCCGCACCACCCGTTCAACCCGCCAGGCAAATACTGGGACATGTATTCACCGGACGATTTCAACCTTTCGCTGCCATACTCCGCTCACAAGAACCCCACGCCGCCCATGCGCTGGTTGCACGATAACTGGCAGGGCGAAGGTGCTCAGATGACACCGCAGACGGCGATGATGCTGGACGAGCAACAACTCAAGGAAGCAATGGCTCTTTCCGCCGGCATGATGGCTTTCGTAGACGATGCGGTTGGCGACATCATGAAATCGCTCGAAGAAAACGGACAGTTAGAAAACACCGTCATTTGTTACAACTCCGACCACGGAGACTATCTTGGCGATTTCAATATGCTGCTCAAAGGGGCGTTGCCATTCAGAAGCATCACCCGCGTGCCCTTCATCTGGTCTGATCCGGATCACCGAAAACCGGGTTCTTCCGATGCGCTGGCATCCACGGTCGATATCGCAGCAACGATCCTTGAGCGTGCAGGAATTGAACCTTTCAACGGCAATCAAGGCAGGAGTTTCAGATCAGCCATTGAAGGAGGTGAAACGAACAGAGATGAACTGCTGATTGAGTACAACGACGGCGGCAGACGCCTGGGATTTGATGAAGCCGCCCGGGTTCGTGCGCTTGTGACCCGGGAATGGCGCTATACGCTCTATCGGGATCAGCCATGGGGAGAGTTGTACGATTTGCAAAATGATCCGATGGAGACCAACAATCTGTGGGACAGCGAACAACACTTCACCGTTCGGGCGCGGCTCGCCGAGCGGCTTAATCACCATCTGATCGCACAGATGGATGAGAGCCCGTTGTCTGAGCGGATCGCCTGATTTGATTTTGGAAGGTCGCGACAGACCATGAATACCTACGCGATAACGGGTGTTGCATCGGGAATCGGTGCTGCATTGGCCAGCCAACTGAAGCAGGACGGCCATCGAATCATTGGCTTCGACATCGCACCTGATGCCGACAATGTCGACGAATTGATTTATCTGGATCTTGCGAATCCGGAGAGCATCGATCAGGCGGTTGGACAACTCAACCGGGATTTGAATGGTCTGTGCAACAATGCCGGCGTCCCGCCGATAGCGGGCGCCGAAGCAGCAATCCTGCAGGTCAATTTTCTTGGTCAGAGGCAATTCACAAAGGCGATCCTGCATCGGATCCATTCCGGTGGTGCCATCGTCAATATGGCGTCGCGCGCCGGTCACGGCTGGCGCGATAGCATTGATCAGGTTCGCCGTCTGAACAATGTCACGTCCACGGAACAGCTTGCGGCCTTCATCGACAACGAAGGCATCGACCCCACGCGCGCGTACAATCTGTCCAAGGAAGCCTTGATCCTTTGGACAATGGCCGAAACTGAAGTCCTGATAAAGCGCGACCTGCGGATGAATTCAGTCAGCCCCGGTGCAGTCGCAACCGGTATTCTCGATGACTTTGCCAGGGCCTTCGGCGAGAAAATGGCTCGCAACGTAGAGCGGTCCGGCCGACCGGCATCGGCAGAGGATGTGGCGCGAACCGCTGCATTTCTGATCTCCGATCAAAGTGCCTGGCTCAAAGGTATCGATATTCCAGTTGACGGGGGGATGGGAGCATTTGCAGCAAGTGACACGCTGGGGCTGAAGTCGATGTTGTGAAATGCAAGGACACCCG
>CALIOE010000033.1 GCA_938044775.1 uncultured Rhizobiaceae group bacterium | reverse complement strand
CACACACACTCACGGGACCGGGGAGTTCCATATTAATGCGCAGAGCGGAAATTGTTACGGCGTTCATTCTTGGCCTGTGTTCGCTGGGTCTCATGTGGAAAAGCGGCGAGGCACCGTCGTGGAACCCGGATCTTTCACGGTTCGACAACATCTGGATGATCGAGGGCGAAGGCCCCGGCAGCGGGTTCTGGCCGTTCTGGCTGTCACTCATCATGCTGCTGTGCTGCATCTGGATCGCGGTCAACTGGTACCGCCAGACATCGCCGCCGTCGCAGTCGGAGGAACCGTTTCTCGACGCCTATGGCAAGAAGATGCTGCTGCAGGTCGGCGGCGGATTGCTCGGTTTTCTGGTGGCCATATACTTTGTCGGCTTTTATGGCGGCATGATTCTGTTCATGATTTACTACACCCGCTTTCTCGGCCGGCATGGCTGGATTGCCGTGCTCTCCATCGCTTTCAGCCTGACCGTGATCAGCTTCTTCTTCTTCGATATCGCCATGCGCATTGTGCTGCCGAAGGGCTATCTCGAACCCCTGTTCATTCCCCTCTACGACATCTTCCTGTGATGCGAGCAAAGTACCTGTCATGGACGTTTTAGCTTCCCTCCTCAGCGGCATTGCGGTCGCGCTTGAGCCGGTCAATCTGGGCCTCGCCATCATTGGTGTGATCGTTGGATTGTTTGTTGGTGCGATGCCGGGGCTGGGCTCGGTCAACGGCGTGGCCATCTTGCTGCCTTTCACCTTTGTCATCCAGAGTTATACCGGCGGCGCCACATCGCCGATGATCTTTCTTGCCGCGATCTACTACGGTGCCATGTATGGGGGGGCGATATCATCGATCACGCTTGGCATACCGGGCGCCTCGACCGCGGTGGCCACCACGTTTGACGGCAGGCCGCTGGCGATTGCTGGCAAGGCTCATGTGGCGCTGGTTGTTGCCGCTCTCGCGTCATTCGTGGGCGGTACGGTCTCCAATGTCCTGTTCACGGCCTTCGCACCTGCGCTGGCCTCGATAGCACTGGATTTCGGCGACCCGGAAGTCTTCGCCCTGATGCTGCTTGCCTTTGCCACATTTGTCGGGCTGGGCGGCGACGATATCCCGAAGACCATTTTCTCGATCTGTGTCGGTCTCGTTCTGGCAACCGTCGGGTTTGATGTGGTGTCCGGGGAGCCGCGTCTGGTGTTCTTTGACATTACCGGCTTCACCCACGGCATCCGCTTCCTGGTGCTGGCGATCGGCGTTTACGGCATTGGTGAAATGCTGTGGACGATCAACACGTCGCGCTACGGCAGCACGATGACGAATGTGGAAACCGGCTTTGCCAGCATTGTCAGCGCTATGAGGGAGTTTTCCAAGGCCTGGAAAGGCACGGCCATCGGCTCGGCGCTCGGCTTCTTTGTCGGGATTCTGCCAGCCGCCGGTGCGACCCCCGGTTCGCTGATGTCCTATGGTGTCGCCAAGATGACATCGCGCAATCCTGAGGAATTCGGCAAGGGCGCCGTGGATGGTGTGGCCGCACCGGAGGCGGCCAACAATTCAGCCTCGACGGGGGCGATGCTGCCGATGATGACGCTGGGGATTCCCGGTTCTCCGACGACCGCGGTGCTGCTGGCTGGCATGGTGATCTGGGGCCTGCAACCCGGACCACTGCTGTTCACCAATCAACCGGATTTCGTCTGGCCGCTGATCGGCTCCTTCTATGTTTCCAACGTCGTGGCCGTGCTGATCAACCTGGCCTTCATCCCGGTTTTCCTGTGGATGTTGCGGATGCCGTTCACCATCCTTGCACCGCTGATTTTCGTGCTGTCGTTGATTGGCACCTATGCAGCCTACCAGGACATGTTCGATGTCTGGCTCATGGTGCTTGTCGGGCTCGCGGCCTTCTTTCTGCGGCTGCTGGACTATCCGGTGGCGCCCGCTGTGCTGGCCATTGTGCTTGGCCCCATTGCCGAGCCGAAACTGCGGCAGTCGCTGCTGTTTTCGGACGGTGATTTCAGCATATTTTTCACCCGCCCGATTGCCGGACCGATCACGGTCATTGCGCTGGTGCTGATCTTTCTGCCGCTGCTCAAGGCAATCCGCAACCGTTGGCGGCGGCCGAAAATACAAGAGGGTTAGGGCGTGGCGTTCGGCCCCTGGAATCCAGGGCTCGACTCGACGATCCCACAGGATGTCCTGCCCCTGTCGACCATGTTCCGGGCCGACAATGTGGAGACCGGTTTCGCGGAGGCTCAGGAACTCGCCGATTTCAGCGGCCTTTCCGCCTTTGAGGCTGTCGCCTTTCGTCCTGAACGGTTGGTCGTCCACGAGGTGCTGGTGCGGGTAACGGCAGACCTGTCGGTGCCGGACGGGCCTGAATATGAAGAACTTGGTCTCAACCTGCGGGCCATGGCAGGCCGTCTGATCGAGCATCACGTCGAGCCGCGACTGGACGAGCTGAAACGGGTGCATCAAGGCCTTAAGGAAACGGCCGCGGGCCTGATCGGAGCCGAGCTCGTAAGACTGCGGGCCCCTTCGAAGCCAACATTGGTTGCCGACAAGCCATCACTCATTCAGCGGTTGCTGGGCAAGGCCAGGCCCGCCGGCCCGGCTGCCGCGGTTTCTGTTCAGGACCGGCTTACCGACCTTGAAACACGCGCCCTTCAAGCCACTGATCCGATACAGCGGGCCTGTCTGTCGGCTCTTGCCAGGGTCATTGAAAGCGTTGCCAGACACCGCGGGACCCTCGTAGGTGATAATGACACGCTGATCAGTCTTGCGGTTACGCTCGTTGCCAATGAGCTGGGCAGCCAACTTCTGGGCGAAGCGCTTGATCCGATCATTGCCGCGGCGGCTCCCGCTGAAGGCTACACCGTTCTTCCGCCACAGGAAAAGCCGGTCATCATGAACGTCAAGGGTGCTTCGGCTTCCGGCAAGAGTACAATCCGCCCGCAGCAACGCGCGCTCGCCGCACGGCTTGAGATTCCATGGGAGGACTTTGCGCTGGTCAGTCCCGACTATTGGCGGAAGTATCTGCTGGAGTACGAAAGCCTCGGTCCGAACGCCAAATATGGTGCCATGCTGACCGGGCACGAGCTTGCGATTGTCGATGGAAAACTCGACCGTCACATGGCGATCAAGGCGGCGGCAAATGCACTTCCCCACCTCTTGATCGACCGGTTTCGCTTCGACAGCTTTATCATCAAAGACGACCACGACGAGGACAGTCAGCTGCTCACCCGCTTCGGTGATCTGGTCTACATGTTTTTCATGATCACGCCGCCGGAGGAAACGGTGGAACGGGCCTGGAAACGTGGTCTGACCACCGGCCGCTACAAGGCGGTCGACGATCTGCTGGACCATAACATTGAGGCCTATACCGGGATGCCGTCTCTGTTCTTCTCCTGGGCCCTGTCGAAGAAAAAAAAGGTGCACTACGAGTTTCTCGACAACGATGTGCCTCTCGGGCAGAGGCCCAGGACCGTCGCTTTTGGCTGGAATGGAGAAATGGTGGTGCTGGATGTTGCCAAGCTTCTGGATATTGAGCGTTTCAAGAAAATCAATGTGGATGCAGACGGTCCGGACGGTGTCAGAATTACCGAGGAAATGCCGGCAGAACTGAATGTCGAGTTCCTCAATCAGTGTGCCAGTCGTGTTCCATCAATAGAATTTGCAGAGCAGAAAAGCGGCAGAATTTACGGTGTGCTGGAACGTGGAGAGTGGGTGTGGCGCGATATGGACTTCGCGGCCGGCAACATGTCGGATCCCGACACGCTTGCCGGACTTCAGGCACTGGGCTGGAACGACACGAATGCCGGAATCGGCGCCGACGTCAAGCCGCGCATTCTTCGCGATGTGCGTAATCACACACTTGGCGAGTGGGGCAGCGGGTAATGTCGCCGGAACATGAAAATGACCGGGTTGGAGCGAAACACTTCTCCGACCCGCATTGGTGTGTGCGCCGCTGCGGGCATCCGGTTTTGCCCTTAGGTGATCGATCTGTTGAACAGCAATTCGACCGAACAAACAGCCTATTCCAATGGCATACCAAAACGGATACTTTTGTTGAACATGGGGTTGAGCATTAACAATCGGACGAAACACAAGGGTGGGCTGATTTGTATATGTTTCGAATAATCGCAGTGGTCCTCTTTACCGCTATCCTATCGCCGCAGGCCTGGGCGAGCGGGAAACGTTTTGCGCTGGTAATCGGTAATGCCGAGTACAGCGGAAAGTCGCTGACTCCGCTTAAGAACCCCGTCAATGACGCGGTGTTGATCTCAGATTCTCTCAAGAAAACCGGATTCGAAATCGAGCTTGTTCAAAATGCCGATTTGCGATCCATGAAGAAGGCTGTTGCCGGATTTGCAAAGAGGGTTCAGGCCGCCGGCCCCGACGCAGTGGCATTGTTCTACTATTCAGGTCACGGATTTCAGGCCAGCAACATCAACTATCTTGCACCATTGAAAGCTGAGTTGCAGGACGAGGTTGACGCAGAGTTTGAAGCATTGTCCGTTGACTGGGTTCTTGCCAGGCTGGAAGCGGCGCACAAGGGCGCCAATATTGTCATTCTGGATGCCTGCCGCAACACAGCCCTGAGCCGGTCTGCGGGAAGCGCCGGCGAAGGTCTCGCCCTGCTGAAGAGCACGCCCATTGGCAGTTTCATCTCCTATTCCACCGCGCCTGGCAGCACCGCTCTGGATGGTGCCGGTCTGAACAGTCCATACACGGCGGCCATCGCACGTGAACTCATCCAGCCTGGAACAACAATCGAGCAGGCCTTTAAGAATGTTCGCCGCTCTGTGGTGTCAGAGACGGGCGGCGATCAGGTGCCGTGGGACTATTCCTCATTGACCACCGACATCGTCTTCGTTCCGGCTGATGATCCCGACGCCGTGGCTCTGGCAGTTGGTAAGGCTGATGCATCGCAAATGCAGGTCGAGTTGCAGTTGTGGAATGACGTCAAAGACAGTGGCTCGGCCGACAGCATCCAATCCTATGTGGAGCGGTTCCCTGAGGGAGCCTTTGCAACGCTGGCCCGTAATCGCATGGATGAGCTCGGCGGCAAGAGCGCCTCGCAGGAGCAGATCGAGGTTCTGTTTGCTAAACTGACCAATCGATCCCTTATTGTCGAGAAGCCTACACGACCCCACGAATTCTATGCCAATGCCCGGATGCGTGAACTTCAGGGCGACTATCCCAAAGCGCGGCAGGACTACCTGAAATTCTTTGCCTTTGGCGAAGAGAAAGTTGATCCGCATTACCGCTTCCAGGCATTTTTGCGTGTTCAGGAAGGCCGTGCCGGAGCGCGTGAATTCTATGCGTCCCTTGCGCAGGGCAACAAAGATCCCATTCTTCAGTTCGCCACTGCTCTATTGAGCGAGCGAGAACAGCGCATCGAGTTGCTCACTTCTTACATCGAAAGCAGCCCAGACTTTGGACCGGCCTATTATGAGCTGAGCCGGGATTATTCTCTCGCCCGGCTCGGCCAACAGTCGCTGGCTGACAAGAAGGCTGAATATGCGGCGCTGACGAAGTTTATGAGTCTCGTGGAAAACGGCAATCTACTGAAATATTTTCTCGATCAGCAGATGGCTGCACTGCAGGTGGAGGATGCCAAGCAAAGACTTGCCGCACTCTCTTTTCTCGATCAGGCCGCAGTTGAAAACCCGGTAAAGATCAACGCGACCCGCAGCAATCAGGGCTGGATGCTCAACTTGTCGATTGTCGATCAGGTCACTGAAATATTTGTTGCCCATTCCGGAAACCCACCGGTATCGACGGGATTTATGCAGGGCGCCCTGAACCCGCAGACAGGGAAACCGTTGCCATTTCCGATGGTGGAATTGCCGGCCAATGTGAAGTCGATGCCCATCGAGGTCACTTATCTGGATGTGCGCGGCGAGCAGCAGGGTCCATTCACGGTCATGTTCGACCCGAATGCCGCACTGGTTTCCGGCCAGAAGGATATTCTCGAGCGATTTACCACCGGATGGATTGCGTTCAGGCTGTATGATGGCAAGCTGCTGGCCTATTTCACCCATCTGGACGTTTATCGCTGCGCCATTGCCACTGTGGAATACGGCCTCGATGTCGAGACGCCCGACAAGTCGTTTGAGGCGGATGAATGCAATCCGCTGGATCCACACGCTGTCAGTGGGGGGAAGAACAACGAGAAGCTCTTCAAATCCATTCCCAAGAAAACCAAATTCATGACCGTACGGCTGACCTATAGGGACGGTACCCAGTCCGACATCAAACGGTTCGATACAAATCAATGACAGAGACTGCGCGGGTCTGGCCGAAGGCTACCGCCCTCCTGACCGCTCTGGTGTCCAGTGTGCTGGCACTGATTTTCCTGTTCCGGCTGGAGGTCTGGCTGGAAGACTACGTTGTCACCACGCAGGCAGGCTGGGCGGATCCACAGGACATCGTTGTGGTGACCATTACGGAGGACACGCTCGCAACGCTGAAATACCGCTCGCCGATAGACCGCGGCTTTTTGGCCGATGTTGTCGCCCGCCTCGACGAAGCCGGCGCTAAAGCCATCGGGATTGACATTCTGATCGACCAGTTCAGCGAGCGCGAAAAAGACGCCCGCTTTCTGAAGGTGTTGGAGAATGCCAGCGCGGACATTGTTGTGGGCTACGCCGATGCGGCTGATGGCCTGACGGAAAAGCAGGTCACCTACCTGGATGCCTGGACTCGTAACCTGAGCCGTGGCCTGGTGACACTGAACCGGGATGATTTCGACGGTGCTATTCGCCAGGCCAATGCCGGACGCAGCATCGGAGATAAGCCCTATTTGGGTCTGGCTGCAGCTTTGGCCCGCCAGGCAGGCACCACAGCTGCAGGTCCGACCGGCAGAATCTCCTATTACAGCAAGGCGGATGGCACACCTTTCGGATTTCCGACCTATCCAGCACACTCTGTACGGCTCATCCCCAAGGAGTGGTTCAACGACAAGATTGTGCTGATCGGCTCCGCTTTGCCGACTGCCGATCTGCACCGGACACCGTTCTCGACCACAATCGGGACGCAGGCCGGGTCGCTGTATGGCGTGATCATCCACGCCCACATGCTGGCCCAGGCGTTGCAGGGGGATAGGATCATCGAGCTAGGGGCTGTTGCCAGTGCGCTTGTCGTCTTCGCATTTGCGCTGGCTGCAGCCTTGATCGCCATCATGCCGGCACGTCCTTTGATGCGTGCATTGCTTATCGCAATTCTGCTGGCTTTGCTCGCTTCCGGCTCACTGATGATATTCCAGCAGTCGCGAGTATTGATCCCGGTTGTCACGCCGGCTGCCGCAGCCATAATCACCGCGTTGTTCCTGGCGCTTCGCGAATGGCGGCAGGACCGGGCAGGGAGACAGTTTGTTGAAAACGCCTTTGCCCAGTATGTGAGCCCCGCTGTTGTCCGTCGCATCATTGCCCGCCGCGAAAGCCTGATCCTCGGTGGTGAAGTGCGTCGTGTGACGTATGTGTTTACCGATCTGGAGGGTTTCACCACCATGTGTGAAGGGTTGAAGCCCGAACAGGTGGCGGTGCTGCTGAACGATTATCTCGACCGCATGTGTGCGCTGTTTATCGAGCGTGATGCGACAATAGACAAGATCATCGGTGATGCGGTTGTTGGCTTTTTCGGCGCGCCGGAAGAACAAACCGACCAATGTGACCGCGCCATCGATCTGGCGCTGGCTATCGACAACTTTGCTGAGAACTACAAGGTGGAAATGCGTGCCAAGGGGTTCGAATTCGGTACCACCCGCATCGGCATACACACGGGTGATGCTGTGGTGGGCAATTTCGGTGGATCCCGCTTTGTCGACTACACGAGCATCGGAGACACCGTTAATTCTGCCGCGCGCATGGAAGCGGCCAACAAGCATCTCGGCACCCGTATATGTGTCAGCGAGGCGGTAAAACTGGAGTGCCCGACCCGCGGTTTCCGCCCGGTGGGGCGAATTTTCCTCAAGGGAAAGCATGACGAGATTGCCTGTTATGAACCTCTGCATCCCGACCGGCTGCCGGTCAGGCTGCTCACCGCCTATCATGATGCCTATAGCGCCATGGCGCGGGGCGACGAGGATGCGGCCGCCAGTTTTGTTCAGTTAAACCAGGACTTTCCCGACGACCCGCTGGCGGCGCTGCATATGCGCCGCTTGCAGGGAGGTGAGGCCGGCGCTACGATTGTGATGCAGGAAAAATGACCCACTTCCCCAAATTCTTCCGCCCTTTGTCTGCGAAACTTGCGAGAGCTACGATGCGCTCCTTTCTGCTTGCCCTTCTCATCGCTCTTTCACCTGCTGCGGCCGCCGCAGAAAACCTGGTGATCATCGCTGCGACCGATGCCGGCGACGGCCTGCAGCCCGGCGCGATGGTCGCGACCGGCGCGGCGCTGAAACTGCCGGCGGGCACCCGGTTAACGCTGCTGTCGCAATCTGGTGCTGTGGTTCATCTCGATGGTCCGTTTACCGGCCCTGTCCAGCTCAACGGTGGTGATGCATCGGGCAAACCGAAACCCTGGTCGGCAACGCTGTCAGCCATCACCGACGCGGTTTCAAAAAAGGTTGACCGCACCAATGTGGTCGGATCGTCGCGCGACGTCGATACGCCGACCGGAGACCCGCATTCCGATGCCTGGTTGCTGGCGGTGGATTCATCGGGACACCGCTGCCTGCGCCCCGGGGGAGCTGATCTGTGGCGCCGCGAGGCTGATGGGCAGGTGGAGATGGACTTGCGCAGCAAGACGGCGCGCGAGACCGGCCTTGTCTGGCCGGCTGGTGAAAGTCGTATGAAACTGCCGAAGAAATTTGTCGCCGACGGCACATTGGTGGTGATGAAGATTGATACGCAGCCACGCCGCTTCAACATTCATGTGCTGCCAGAGGCCATCGCCGACACCCAGTGGGGCGGTGTGCTCAACTGGATGATCGCCAGCGACTGTACTCGCCAGGCGGCGTTGCTGATTGACGCCCTGCATTCAGGTGATCTTGCCAGCGAATAGAGCTATTGCGGCGGACACAGGCCGACATTGACCGATGCGCCTTCGATCCGGGTGCAAATGGCGGAGCCGGATACGTAACCGGTCCGCCCGTCGGGCAGTAGTACATTGACCCAGGGCTTGCCCTCGATCAGCACACCCTCTCCGATCGTCACACCCTTGCCGATCACGACACTCTTTGGGGGGACAATGGTGACCTTTACATTTGGATCCAGCGTGGCAATGGCTCCGAAATTGGCGCCGGGCCCGCCATAAACCTGCGCCGGCTGGGTGGTTTCTGCGCTTTCCGGCTCCTGAGCAAATGCTGCAGACAATGAGATGGCCATGCCGGGTCCAACCACTAAACCGGTCAACAAGCGCCCGACAACGCTCATGTCAGGTGTTCTCCAGGTGAGCCTTCAGCCCTTCAATATAGGAATCCCAACCGGCATCGTGCATCGCCATGGATTCGCCGTTGGAAAATCCGGAATGCGTTAAGTGCAGGCTGGTGCCGTCCTCGCCCTCTGAAAAAAGCACTTCGATCTCGGTTACGGCACCGTCGCCGTTCCATTCCCAGGTATATTTCAGCCGTTCAGCGGGCTCGACCACTGAGAATGTGCCTTCGTTGAACATGATCTGCTCCGGTGCATCGACAATCAGCCGATAATGGCCGCCCACCACCGGATTGATGTCCATGCCGGTGGCCGGCGGGATCACGGTCTCCGACGATGTCCAGGCGTCATAGACACGCGCCGGTGGGAAAGGGAGATCATAATTCTTGCGGATTTTCATCGATGACACCTCCTTACGTCAGGATAGACCGGCAATCTCGCCGCTGCCAAATCAGCATCATCGCTGCGGCCGGCGCTCAAAAGTCGGAATATCCGGATCGATGAGATGAAAGGGCTGCTCATCAATGGTGAAGATCGCCATTTTCGGAGCCCTGAACACGGCAGGGTCGTCCAGCGTACCGACCTTGAGCACCATGTCGGCCATATCTAACCGCCTGGTCAGGATATGGGTGCCGCAATTGCTGCAGAATTCGCGGGTTACCGGCGCCTCGAGATCGTCGCGAGTGAACTGCTTCGGCGTGCCGGATGTGTAGGCGAATTCGTCCCCGGGCATGACCATGAAATAGTTCGGCCCTCCGCCGGAATGATATTGGCACTCGCGGCAGTGGCACTGGGCCTTCAATATCGGTTTTCCACCCGCCTCGTAGCGCAGCGCGCCGCAATAGCATCCGCCAGTGAGTTTCATGAGTGTCTCCGGGTCTAGGAAAAAATGAGAGTGTAGCGGATCGGGCAGGGATGGCCAGAGCCTGTCAGAGCCTGTCAGGGCCTTGCCAGAGGTCGTAGCGGCCGTAAGCTGTGGGAATACCGAGACCAGTCTGCAGAGGATAACCGCCCGATGAACCCTACTGGCTCCTGTATCTGTGGCGCTGTTGCCTATCACCTCACCGCGAAACCGTTGTTTGTACATTGCTGCCATTGCACGTGGTGTCAGCGCGAGACCGGATCGGCCTTTGTGCTCAATGGTTTGATCGAGACCCGGCACATCGCCCTCGATCAGGGTGTGCCTCTGGTCCGCGATGTACCGTCCGCAAGCGGGAACGGGCAGACCATGAAGGAGTGCGCTGAGTGCGGCGTGGTGCTGTGGAGTCACTACAGCTCGGCCCGCGAGAAGATTGCATTTTTACGCGTTGGCACGCTGGACAATCCCAACCTCGCACCGCCCGACATTCACGTGTTCACGGCGACCAGGCAGGACTGGGTGTTGCTGCCAGATGGCGTTCCGTCAGTTGCGGAGTTCTACGACTATCCCGATTATTGGAGGCCAGATGCGCTGGCCCGGCGCGCTGCGGCGTTGCGCGACGATTGATCAATAAGCCTGGTCGTCAATATTCACCTTATTAAGGCCCGGCCGCCCGCATGACAAAGCTAGGAATCCACCAGCAGCCAGCTGCGGACCCGGCCGATGCCTTTGAGGTTCTTGCTCGGTGCCCGCTTGAACGAATAGTAACTTTTCAGCTGCCGGTAGGTTTCGTCCGACACATGGATGTCTCCGGGTTCACCATTGGATTCCAGGCGCGCCGCAAGATTGACCGTCGGCGACCAGACATCATACGTGAATTTTGCCTTACCGATGACGCCAGCCGTAATCGACCCGGTTGCAATCCCGACGCGCAGGTCAAGTTGATGGCCAAACTCAGTCGAAACCTTTTCGGCAGCGGCCAGCATGCCAATTGCCAGTTTCATGATCAGTTGCGCGTGATTGTCAGCCAGATTGGGCACCCCGCTGACTGCCATATAGGCGTCGCCGATGGTCTTGATCTTCTCGGTATCGAGTTCGGTACCAATGGCGTCGAACTCGGAAAACAGGGCGTTCAACAGCAGCAACATTTCTCCTGCTTCCAGGCGCTCGGACATGTCAGTGAAACCAACGATGTCGGCAAACAGAACCGTCGCCTGGTCAAACCGGTCGGCAATCGGTTCGTCCGGCTCACGCATAAGCTGGTCGGCAATGGTTGTCGGCAGAACGTTGTCGAGCAAGCGTCTTGACCTTGCCTCGGCATCAGCGGCGACCCGGAAAGCGTACCACACTATCGCCGCCAGAATGATCATGATCGTCGACGCAGACAGGGTGTAGATCTGGGCCATGAACCAGTCTTCAACTGCCCATTGCACGCGTCCCGTTTCAAACAGGAAATTACAGGAGATGTTGCCGGCGATGCAGATTGCGGTGACCAGCGCAACGATCCTCAAATGACCAAGGCCGAAAATCACGAAGGCGATGGCGACGGCTCCGATGTAGTTGAGCTGAATGCCTGAATCCCGGCCCAGTTCAGAGACGAAGAAGAACAACGAGATGGCGACCATCGTTGTCATAACACTGGCGCTGGCGAGAGCATTGTATCGGTGCCAGAAGGGTGCCGTTGTGGTCAGAACAGCCGACAGCAGATTACCGGCGATCAACCATTTGAACGCCGATGGGTTCTGCAAAGCGAAACTGATGGCAAAGGCAAGGCTGGATAGCGCCGACAGATAGCCGGCCATGTTGACGATCAGCAGGCGGCGTCTGGTGTCGCGGTCGTAACCGCCGATACCCAGGCGCAGAGCCCAGTCGGACCATCGCACAAACGGATTGCTGGCCTCGCGATGGGTGTTCTTCGTCAGGTGCCCGAATATCTCAAGCGGATCGGACTTTTCGGGTTCAGCCGTCATGCAATCCTTATAGGTTTAAACGCCATAGCGGTCCAAATGGTTTTGTGGAACCGGCGCGCAACGGGCCTCGGGGGTGCGAGCAGGTCGACCTTGCCGGACAAGAATGTCATGGATTGAAGTTCGAATACCAGACACGGAATTCCCGCGGTCCGCAAAAGCGGAAAAATTGCAGGCATGAATGACTGTGTCAATAATCAGAAAGTTTGTGCTGAATATCGGCACACGCTATGGTTTGTTGAATGAGGATTTTTGAAGCCGACATGGAACCGACCAATGAGTGAGCCAGAGACTGCAAAGCAGATAAAGGTCGACTCTACCCTGTCAAAGGGTCTTTCTGTTCTGGAGAGTCTTGCCGGAAAGTCACGGGGTGTTGGAGTCAGCGATTTGTCCCGCGATTTGGGTCTGACCAAGTCGAATACGTTTCGATTGCTTCAAACCCTGACCGCACTTGGATATGTTCGCCATGGTGAAGACAGGACATATTCGGCCACATTGAAGACCTGGCAGGTTGGTCGTGAAATCGTCGACCAGTTGAACCTGAGGGAGTTATGTGCTCCCGATTTGCAGTTTCTCGCTCGGGAAACCGGGGAAACAATATACCTGGCTGTGCCGGAAGGACTGTCGGTTGTCTACATAGACAAAATCGACAGTCAAAAGCCCATTCGTTCATGGAACCCGGTAGGCGGCAGTGCCCCGATGCAGTGCGTTGGAACTGGAAAGGCTATTCTCGCTGCAAGTTATGAAGCCCGGCGTGATAGCATTGGCGACGCCTTGTCTCGTTACACTGATAGGTCGCTAACGAGGTTGGATGCCCTCGATGCTGACATGGTGTTGACGCGAAAGCGCGGCTACGCCTTCGACCAGGGGGAGTTCAGAGAAAGAATACTCAGTTTTGGGGCCGCAATTTTGTTGCCCGATGGCGAGCCGATAGCCGCAATCGGGATTTCTGTACCCGATATCAATCTCCCCAAGAACGGAGAAAAGATGTTTGGAAACCTGGTTTCCCAGGCAGCTCGCAGTGCTTCTGCCAGGCTGGCGCAGCGGTAACGGAGGGTCAGTCTTTCTTTTCAGGAAACTCGACCGGTCCGCCGTGTTTTTCCCAGGTTGAAAACCCCTCCTTCAGATGGGCGGCTTCAAACCCCATATCTTTGAGTGTCGCTACCGTCAGAGCAGACCGCCAGCCGGATGCACAGTGAAAAACGAACTTCTTGTCCTCGCCGAACACGTCTTTGAAGTAGGGGCTATCGGGGTCGATCCAGAACTCAACCATGCCTCGGGGAGCATGGACGCTGCCCGGAATAAATCCGCTTCTTTGCCGCTCCCGGACATCGCGGATATCCACGATCACAACGTCGGGATCACCAGCCATACCAATCAGGTCGACCGTCTCGATTTCCTCGATGCGGCCGCGCGCCTCTGCAACCATTTCCGCGGATGTTTTTGTAAGCCTGTTCAAAACCCCGTGTTCCGTTATTCAGCACGACTATCTCATATGTTGACACGAGTGTTGAGCAGAGGCAACTCTACCCACCATCCTGCTTGAGGAGGAGCCGCCTGCCACATGGAAGACCGTGGTCCCGTTTCGTTGTGGAATTACTCCGCCGTCGAAGCCGATTACCAAAATGGCTTCAGTGCCGATGGCGTGGTTGATGTTGCAATTGTTGGCGGCGGATTTACCGGCCTGTCGACGGCACTTCATGGAGCGCAGAAAGGGCTTTCCTGCCACGTATTGGAAGCTGAACAGATCGGCTATGGTGGCTCGGGTCGTAATTGCGGGCTGGTGAATGCTGCACTTTGGTTGCCACCACAAACAGTGCGGGACAAGCTCGGAGAAACCTATGGCCCCCGGTTCATAAAGTGCTTTGGCAACGGGCCCGAATACGTCTTTTCGTTGATCGAAAAACATCAAATCCAATGCGAAGCAACACGCACTGGCACCATTCATGCTGCACATTCCCCAAAAGGTTTTACCGAACTTGAGGGGCGTCATGCAGAGTGGAAAAGACTGGGCGAGCCGGTGGATTTGCTGGGGCGTCATGAAGTTTCTGCAATGATCGGCACGGATGCCTTTTTCGGGGGCTTGCTCGACCATCGGGCCGGTACAATCAATCCGATGGGCTATTGCCGTGGCCTGGCCCGGGCGGCACGGGGCGCGGGAGCCACGATCAGTACCGGTGTGCGGGTTGTTGGTCTCGTCAAAGATGGCAGCCTTTGGCGGGTCGAAACGGATCAGGGAACACTTTCCGCCAAAGCAGTCGTTCTGGGAACCAATGCCTATACAGATGACCTGTGGCCCGACCTGAACCGTGTTTTCACGATGATCCATTACTTCCAACTGGCAACAAAGCCGCTGGGATCGTCCGCAGATCAAATTCTGCCAGGCAAACAGGGACTATGGGACACCAATCCAATCATGTTCAACTATCGCCGCGATGCTTTCGGCCGCCTGCTGATTGGCAGCATGGGGAAGATCGTGGGCAATGCTGATTTTGGTCTATCTCAACGCTGGGCGAGAAAACGGATCGCCAAAATTTTCCCAGCTCTTGGAGAAGTGGAGTTTGAGGAAACCTGGCACGGGAAAATTGCCATGACACCGGATCACCTTCCCCGCGTCTATGAACTCGAAGAAAACCTATTCACACCGATTGGATATAATGGCCGCGGCATCACCACCGGAACGATGTTCGGGCAAGCGATGGCTGATCTGTTGACGGGTATGGACCCTGTCGATCTTCCGCTGCCGATCACTGATTTGTCGACGGCCCGTCACGCACCGATTATGTCGCGCTTATATCAAACGGCGTTTACTGCAAACCAGGTCATCAAAAGTATTTTCTGACCCCTGGCCCCCATCTGGAGAATTGAAACATGTCTGACAGACCGCTCGCCCTTGTTACCGGTGCCGCTCAGGGAATTGGCTACGCCTGTGCGAAAGCACTTGCGGCGGATGGTGCGCGTCTCATCCTGGCCGATATCAATGCTGATGGTGTGGCTGCAGCGGCCGACGGGCTCGCAAACGGCACGGTTGGTATGGTGACCGACATGGGTGATACAGACGCCATTTCAGCACTGTTCGATGAAATAGAAGCCAGTCATGGCCCGGTGGAAATTCTCGTCAACAATGCCGGAATTGCCTTGCCGGGGGAGTTTCTGAGCTATGACCTGGATGATTTCGACCGGGTGATGAACCTTAATTTGCGCGGGGTGTTTGTCGCCATTCAGCGCGCCGCAAAGTCAATGGTCAGCAACAAAATCGAAGGCGCAATTGTCAATATGTCATCCATCAATGCACAGGTGGCCATCCCGGCAATCCCCGCCTATTGCGCCTCCAAGGGTGGCGTGATGCAACTCACCAAAGTGGCAGCATTGGCTCTGGCAGAGCACAATATCCGGGTTAACGCGGTGGGGCCGGGTTCTATCGATACAGAAATGATGGCCGGCGTGAACGCCAACCCTGCGGCCATGGCAATGGTCATGTCTCGCACACCGCTGAAACGTGTTGGTTCACCCCGCGAGATTGGCGACGTCGTCGCCTTTCTTGCGAGTAAAAAAGCGAGTTACATCACCGGCGAGACTATCTATGTCGACGGCGGTCGCATGGGTATGAACTACACCTGTTAGGCAATTGCGGCGTTACTCCTCACTTTCAATTTGTGTCGCGGGATGTGGTGTCCCGGACTCCCGGTACTTCAGCAACGGGCCGCAACATCAGGTCGCATTGGCAAACGAAATATCGCGCCGTTGCAACAATACGCGATGTTGAACTAGATTCAGACTGGCCGGTTCAAACGATCAATCTGAAGCCTGCTATTAATCCAAGCGGAAGAGACCAGGATCATGAATCTACTCACCCGACTAAGGCTTCTCACTTTTGCTGCTGCACTATCTCTATTTGTGACGCCGGCAATCGCAGATTCTGCGGAAATTCCGGCTCGAAGCAGCCCTATTCCGTCGACCACCAACAGCGTTCCCCACGTGCAGATTGGCGTTAGCGCGGATCCCAAAATCTCTGCAGAATTGCTGCTTCAGGCCTCGAAAATCCCTGGTGTGGAGATCCGCGAAACAGTCATTTCACTGCCCGGTGCAAAGGGTTTCTGGATCAACGAGGGCGTTACTATAGCGCGTCCAAACGTCATCGTGGGCGGTCGGGAATTTGCCCACATGCACCCAGATGGCAGCCTGCATGCTTCTCTGTCTCCCGAACTTGCCAAAAAAGCGGTGGAACGGGGCTGGGCCACTTATCACCCCTGGGCCAGTCAGAGGCCGGGATGGGAGGGCTTCGTCATGATTTACACACCCGGTTCCATCGACGAGTTGAAGGTGGTGCTGCAGCTGGTTATGCAGTCGTACAACTTTGTTACCGGAAAATCCTGACCCTCTCTCGTCGAACGATCTGCGGCAAGAAGGAAATTCGCCGGGTCAGGCCGGCAAGCCGATCTCAGCCCGCAAGCAACATTATCATGCGCAACCTGGCCAAACCGTTCGGCTGCCTTCCAACTGGGCGTCACCGCCTCGCACAGAACAGTGCAAGGAGAGCGCAGGTGTGCAGCGGACCGGTTACCTTGTCCGCCCGGCTGCGGCTCAGAGCCTCTTGCACAGATTGCTGATTGATGGCGTTGAATGATGGCCTTGAGCCTTTTGCCAACACCAAATGACGCCGAAAATCGATCAGTTCAATATCCGCTTTTAGGTTCGGACCAACACCCGATGCAGTGGTATCGGGCGGTAAACTGCAAACAAAACGGAGCTGAGTTGATTTTTACTTTGGGTTGCCAAGTACTACGAAAGTCGTAATAGTTTTCGTGTTGCAGGGACCGACAGCGGCGAATCGTCGCCAGCGGAAGCGGTCGGCCCCGTATCGACAAAAGATTTTTGACGAGGGAGCTGGCAGCATCCGAAAGGAAATCTGATGACAAACTCGGTATTGGTTGCAGTTGACGGTAGTGACGGGAGTGAAAGAGCTCTCCATTACGCCATGGAGCGCGCGCAACTGGGAGGGGCAAAGATCGTTGTCTGTTATGTCATCGAGTGGTCTCCCTATACATTCAATACGCCCGAGGAAAACGCCGAGCGGCATATGCGTCGCGAACAGGAAATCGAAAAGGCGACGTCCAGCGTTGTTACCCCGGCAGCAGAGCTTTTGAAATCCAATGGAGTGGCCTGCGAAACTGTAGTTCAGCATGGACCGCCTGCAGAGACCCTTATCAAGTTGGCGAACAAGTATGACGTGAAGCAAATTGTCGTCGGTCGCCGCGGACAATCCGGCATAAAGAATCTTATTTTCGGTAGCGTGGCCGGAAGCCTCATTCAGACTTCACCTGTGCCAGTGGTTGTCGTGCCGTAGCGACAAGTAGAAGCAAACCATAATCGAGGGACTCAAAAAATGTATAGATTTCTCGCTACCGTTTTCGCTCTTTTGTTGTTCACTGTGCCGGCAAGCGCTGGCTTTGACGACACCATCAACGAGCTGACGGCTCCTATTGCATCGGCCGT
>CALIOE010000032.1 GCA_938044775.1 uncultured Rhizobiaceae group bacterium | reverse complement strand
CTGGCGACAACGACAATTGCAGTCACGGCGGTTAATGACGTTCCGGTTGCAAATAATGACGGTGTGTATGTCCCAGCGGAAGACACGGCGCGTGTCTTCACACCTCCGGAACTGCTTGGCAATGACACTGATGCCGACGGCGACACATTGGTTATCCAGTCGGTCCAGGGCGCGGTCAACGGTACAGTCAGCATTAATGGTGGCGGCAACGTGGTCTTTACGCCTGCGACTGATTATACTGGCCCCGCTTCATTCACCTCTACGGTCAGCGATGGCAATGGTGGCACCGACACCGCGACCGTCAGTCTTAGCGTGGCAGCGGTAAACGACGCTCCCGTCGTGGATTTGGATACTGGCGTTGTGGGCACCGGATACACGGCCACCTACACTGAAGACAGTACGGGCATTCCTGTCGTCGATGCGAGCATTTCGGTAACTGACGTTGATGATACCAATGTCGAATCGGCAACCATCACTTTGACAAACGGACAGATCGGCGACGTGCTTGAAGTGGGCACTCTGCCGGGCGGAATCTCGGCATCGGTGGTCCCATCTGGACCCTTGGGCGCCGCTGGAACGGTGACCGTCACCTTGAGCGGTTCTGCCACGCTCGCTGACTATGAGACCGCCTTGCAGTTGGTTACATTCCGCTCTGCATCACAAAGTCCGGACACCACTAACAGAACTGTTGCTGTTGTTGTGAATGACGGCAACATCAACTCATCGACCGCGACTACGACAATCGCTGTTTTGTCCGTGAATGATGTTCCAGTTGCAGTCAATGATGGAGTATTTGTTCCGGCAGAGGATACCGCTCGTGTCTTCACGCCGGCAGAATTGCTCGGTAACGACACCGACGCCGATGGCGACACGCTGGTAATTCAGTCCGTTCAGGGAGCTGTCAATGGCACGGTTTCGATCAATGGCGGCGGTAATGTAGTCTTTACACCGACAGCCAACTATAATGGCCCCGCATCTTTCACCTACACAGTGAGCGATGGCAATGGTGGTACCGACACCGCAACCGTCAGCCTCAGTGTAGCCGCGGTGAATGATCCGCCCACGGTTGATCTCAATGGTGCTGGAGCCGGTACTGACTATGCCGCTACCTATACAGAAAATGGTGCCGGCATTCCTGTGACCGCCGCCGCCGTAGACATCGTGGACGTCGACAGTGCCAATCTCACCTCCGCCTCTGTGACTCTCACAAATGGTCGGATTGGTGACATTCTTGAAGTCGGTACATTGCCCGGTGGAATCACTGCGTCCATATCTCCGCCGACAGCTTTGATTGTGGATGGCCCGGTTACGGTAACGCTGACGGGCCCCGCCACACTGGCAAACTTTGAAGCGGCATTGCAGTTGGTTACGTTCCGATCGGTCTCCGAAACCCCAGATACCTCCGATCGCACCTTGTTGGTCGTGGTCAGTGACGGAACTGCGAACTCCACACCGGTGACAAGCACAATTACCGTTATCGAGGTAAACGATGCTCCTGTTGCCGGCGATGACGGTCCTTTTGCAATGACAGAAGACGTTACACGCACATTTACTCCAGTCGAACTGCTGGGCAACGATACGGATGCCGATGGCGATACGCTCGTCATTCAATCAGTCCAGGGCGCCGTCGGTGGGTCGGTCGTGATCAACGGAGCGGGCGACGTGGTCTTCACGCCGGCTCCAGGCGTCTCTGGTCCGGCCTCGTTCACCTATACAGTGAGCGATGGCAGAGGCGGCACGGATACCGCTACAGTTTCGCTGGCAATTGCCGGTGTCAACGATGCGCCGACTCTCGATCTTGATACCGGGACAGCGGGTACCGGCTACCTAGGAGCCTATGTCGAAGATGGTGTCGGCATCCCCGTCGTCGATGCAAGTGTCTCAATTGGTGACGTCGATGACACCAATATCGAATCTGCCACGATTATCCTGACCAACGGTCAAATTGGTGATGTTCTCGAAGTCGGCGCGTTGCCCGGCGGAATTACAGCGGTGGTTACACCACCGGTGGCTCTGACTGCTGCGGGAACTGTGACAGTGACGTTGACTGGTTCGGCCACGCTTGCCGACTACCAAGCAGCTCTGCAGCTTGTTACCTATCGTTCAGATTCTCAAACACCAAGTACCCTGAATCGCGTCGTCACACTATCGGTGAATGATGGGGATGTTGATTCGGCGACGGCGACCGCGCTGATTGTAGTTACGTCGGTAAACGATGCGCCGATCGCCGTTGACGATGGGTTGTTCGTGCCTGCCGAGGACACCACCCGCATATTCACACCAGCGGAATTGTTGGGCAATGACACCGACGCCGACGGCGATACACTGGTTATTCAGTCAGTTCAGGGCGCGGTCAATGGAACCGTGAGCATCAATGGTGGGGGCAATGTGGTGTTCACGCCCACGCCTGACCACTTCGGCCCGGCCTCGTTCACTTATACGGTGCGCGATGGCAGTGGCGCGACTGACACCGCGACCGTCAATCTGGATATTACCGCCGTTGATGATGCGCCTGTCATCGACCTGAACGGCCCGGCCTTCGGTGTCGACTATGCCGCCAGCTACACAGAGAACAGTGCGGGTATTCCTGTCACATCTGCTGCGATCGATATCACAGATGTGGACAGTGCCAATCTGACAAGCGCTTCGGTGACGCTGACCAACGGCCAGGTTGGAGACATTCTTGAGGTGGGCGCATTGCCCGGGGGTATCACTGCTTCCATCGTTCCGCCAACTGCCCTGACCGCCAGCGGTCCGGTCACGGTGACACTTACTGGCCCAGCGAGCCTCGCGAATTTTGAGTCCGCGCTGCAATTGGTCACATTCCGCTCAACATCGGAGAACCCGGATACGACCAATCGATCGCTGCAAATCGTTGTCAGCGATGGCACGTCCAACTCCGCCTCGGTGACCAGCACGATCAGTGTGATTGAGGTAAACGATGCACCTTTGGCTGCGGACGACGGAGCATTTGGCACCAACGAAGACACGACACTCGTTCTGACGTCGGCGGCGCTGCTGGGCAATGACACCGACCCTGAAGGTGACACGCTCGTACTGGTATCGGTTCAAGGCGCAATAAACGGTATGGTTTCGATCAACGGAGCCGGCGATGTAGAATTTGTGCCGACGCCGGATTACGCCGGGCCTGCTTCTTTCACTTACACGATTAGTGACGGTCGCGGTGGTGTCGACACAGCGACTGCGATGATTAACGTGCTTCCGATCAACGATGCGCCCGTAATCGATCTGAACGGTCCTGCAGCGGGTGCAGATTACAGCACAATCTATACCGAAAACGGCCCGGCATTGGCCATCGTCGACGGCGCCGTCACGGTTTTCGATGTGGAAGGGTCGGACCTCGTGTCGGCCACAATCGTATTGACCAACGGCCAGATCGGCGATGTTGTCTCGATTGGCACATTGCCCGCCGGGATTACCGGCGTGGTGACGCCGGCAGTGCCGCTGACTGCGGCGGGGCCGGTAACTGTGACTCTTTCTGGTGCCGCGACCGGAGTTGAGTACCAAACAGCCTTGCAGGCCATCGGATTCAGCTCGATATCGGACAATCCGGCGACGACCGACAGGACCGTCACGGTGCAGGTATCGGAAGGCCCGCTTGATTCCAACGTAGCAACGACTCAGATTTCGATCGTCAGGGTGAATGATGCACCAATTGCAGTTGATGACGGGGTTCCCGCCGCGATCGCTGCTCTGGAAGACACGCCGATAGTCCTTACGCCCCTGGCCAACGACACTGATGTGGATGGCGATGCCCTTACTCTGACAGCGGTTGAGGGCGTTGCCATTGCCCCGGGCACGAGCATCACTGTAGCCGGCGCAACCTATGCGCTTGCTGTTGATGGGGTGACTCTGACCTACACGCCGCCGGCTGATTTCAATGGTCTGACATCCTTTGTCTACACGGCCAGTGACGGGACATTGCAGGATGACGGCGAGGTGTTCCTCAATGTTGCACCTGTAAACGACGCGCCGGTTGCAGCGGATGACGGGCCACTGGTACTCGCCGAAGACACGACGATCACTTTCGATCCGGTGACCACCAACGATGTTGATGTCGATGGCGATCTACTGACCGTCACCGCCATAGATGGCACACCAATCGCTCCCGGCGCCACCGTGGCCGTTACCAACGGAAGCCTGACGCTGGCCGCCGATGGCAGGACTATGACCTTCGCGCCCGCTCTGAATTTCTTTGGCCCGGCCGCTTTGACCTATACGGTAAGCGACGGAGCTGAGACCGACGACGCTGTTGTCACTTTCGATGTCACACCCGTCAACGATGCGACGATAGTGACCGGTGCGGCTGCCGACGTCACTTTGAATGACAGCGATACGGTCAACATTCCGATGGCCGCCTTCTTCGCCGACGTGGATGGTGACCCTCTGACCTTTGGTGGCATCAATATGCCCGCCGGGCTGACCATTGATCCGGTGACCGGTGTTCTCGCCGGTGTGCTCGACAATTCTGCTTCTTCCGGATCGCCCTACACGGTCACGATTACGGCCACGGATGGATTGAGCCCGGTTGTCTCATTCGACTTCACAATCACCGTCGTGAACATTCCTCCTGTCGCCGTAAGTGCACCGAACGTGCTGCTCGATGATGGTGACACATTTGCTTTTGATGCCAATCCATTATTCCTCGATGCTGACGGTGATACACTGACCTTCAGCGGTGCTGGACTGCCCGTCTGGGCAACCATCAATGCCACAACCGGCTTTATCTCCGGAACGGTTCCGTCCGATGCGTCGACGATGGGGCCGGTCACGTTTACCGTCACTGTCGACGATGGCGATGGCGGTTCGGTCTCGACCAATGTGACCTTTGACCCTCGCAATGTTGCGCCGGTCGGTTCGCCACCGGATCGTGCATTCCCCGAGGAAACGGATGTCACCATCGATATTGCGTCACTGTATATGGACGGGGGCAGTGACATGGACCCGCTCACATTTGCCGTTACCGGGTTGCCGCCAGGACTTACACTCGACCCCGTGACCAATACCGTTTCAGGGACGACCGAGTTAGGCTCGGCATCGAGTACGCCTTACGTCGTGACAGTTACAGTCGATGACGGTCAGGGTGGTGTGCTTGTTGATACATTCCAGATCCGTGTCGGTGACTTCTCCTACGAGGAAAAAGAACCCGTCTTCCCGGTTCGCGGACCGGGTCGTGAGGGCGTCGACCTGTTCGGTGACAACGCCTCTGTGGACGGGCCACTTGGCCGGGCGCTCAATGATCTTCAGGACCTCAACCCTACGCTCGGTGTTGAATCCTCTGACGGCATTATCTTGTCGACCGTTTCCGAAGTTGAGCCGCTTCACGGCGCTACCAGCGGAACGCCAGGATCGGGTGCAAGTGCTCCGAACCAGATTGATGCGCTGGGCGAACTCTCAAACTCCACTGACTGGCTCACGTCGTCTGGTCGCATTGGCAATGGTGACTGGGAGATCCAGCTGGAATCGAATTATCTGCCGCTCGACTTTGATACCCCTGTCCGTGACAATGACAGCTGGCTGGAAAAGATCGAAGTCAGCGTAATCCGGCAGAAAAGCGCGTTGTTCATCGAGGTGACCAATCGCTTTGATCCTCTCGTTGACGGAACCGTTGAACGGGTGTTCATGACCGATCTCGACGGCAAGCCGCTTCCGGGCTGGATCAAAATGATCCGCAGCGGATTCCTTTCGGTCAATCCGCCCGTCGATGTCAGCGAACTGGATCTGAGAGTTGTGGTGAAGTTGAGCTCGGGTGAAGAGATCGCCAAGACGGTGCAGGTGAACCTTAAAGATGCTGTCGCGATCGAGACAGCCTCACCGAAGGAAGCCGCGACCAAGGATGTTCCTGCACAGACTCCGGAAAACGCAAAAGACATCAGTCCTGAGCTGGCTGAACGGATCAGAATGGACGCGGTCTAAGCCGCCAACACTGAACCATATTTCGATCAACAGTCTGTCGCAGATGCGCTGGTCGAACCCCGGTTTTTACCGTCAACTATGGTGAACAATCTCCAAAAATCGCACGCTGCGTTAAGCGTTCATTAGTCATAACGCTCCATAGTTTGGCCAATGCGGGCAAGGTTGTGAGTAATCCACGGGCGCCCGGGAGTGGTAATATCATGAGGCGTAAAAGTGGTGCGTATCCTTATTTCTTCGGTTCTTGCGTTGAGCGTTTCGGCGTGTGCAATTCAACCAAAACCGCTGACGACCGGGGCAGTGTCGTCGTTCGCTACGGACAAGCTTTCGCGCGTCACGTCGAACCAGGAGCCCGTTAATTCCGGTATCACGCTGCATCAGGCCATGGCCCGTGCGTTAAAATACAATCTGGATTTTCATGTAGAATTGTTCAATGAGGCACTTGCGAACAAGAAGCTTGCAAGCGCTCGTCTGGACCAGTTGCCGGACCTCATCGGTTCCGCTGCCTATACCGGCCGGGATCGGGTTGGCGGTAACACCGCATCAACAATCTTTCCCGACAAGGAGAAGTTCAGCAACGATCTTACCCTGTCATGGAACATTCTTGACTTCGGTTTGAGCAAGGTTCGCGCCGAGCAGGCCGCAGACGAAGTTCTGATTGCCGCGGAAAACCGCCGCAAGATCATCAACCGTGTAATTGAGGACGTTCGTACCGCCTACTGGCGTGCCGTTTCGGCTGACCGGCTGGTTGCCGGCCTCCGTCGCCTTGAAGGGCGCACGAAACGCGCGTTTAACAATTCCCGTTCTCTGCAGCGCAGCGGCGAAGCGTCTCCTCTGACGGCGCTGACCTATCAGCGCGAGTTGGTCGAAATTCAGCAGCGTATTCAGCGTCTTCAAAAGGATCTGTCGCTCGCCAAGATGCAACTGGCGGCCCTGATGAATGTTCGCCCCGGCGAAAACTTCACCCTGGCCCAGCCTCCTCGCGGTGTTCACGACAATAAGTTGAATATGAACAGTGAAGAGATGGTCTTTGCGGCCATGGAGAACCGTCCGGAGATTCGCGACATACAATATAAGCTGCGTATCAACGACAAGGAAACGAGAGCTGCGTTGTTGGAGATGCTGCCGGGCATCAACATCTTTGCCGGCTCAAATTTCGACAGCGATGACTACCTGTTGAACAGCAACTGGATCAGCTGGGGGGCGAAGGCGACCTTCAACCTGATGAATGTCTTTAAATATCCGGCTCGGAAAAAAGTGATTGTGGCCCAGGGCGAGGCGCTCGACGCGCGTGCGCTGGCGATCACCATGGCGATTATTACGCAGGTCTATGTAAGTCGGATTCGCTACGGCCATTCGCACAAACTCTATCATACCGCGCGCAAACACCTTGGTATTCAGCGGGGCATCGTTGGCCAGGTTCGGTCCAGCTTTGCTGAAGGTCAGGCCAGTGAGCAAACGCTGATCCGTGAGGAGATGAACACCCTCGCCAGCCAGGTTACCGCTGATATCGCCTATGCTGATCTGCAAAATGCCTATGCCAATGTTTTCGCGTCAATCGGAATCGATCCCTATAATGAGACGGTCGATTTGAACGGCAGTGTTGGCGATGTGGCCAGCGGCTTGAAGGCGTTGTGGCTTGAGCGTGGTGACGAAACCGGACAAGCCAAAGCCATGGCTGCTGCTGCGACCCATCGAGCCAAGCATGGCTACAAGGCGCCTCAAGAACACAAACATAAAAAGAAGACCGCGAAAAAGGTCTCAAAGGTTTCAAAGGCTGAGGAAGCCGAGTTGAAAGTGGCTGAGATCGCTGATCCGATCGTGCGCGAGAGCGAAACCATCGATACAGCGAATTCTGCGCCAACCGCACCTCCTATCGTGACCAGTTTGTTTTCTGATTTCTTCCGCGGTGGGAACACCAACAGTTTTGCCCGGACCCGGAAGCCGACTGAGAATATTAGCCGTTAATTCCAGCCGGTCGACAATCCGGTCGGGTGACCATTACTGCGGCACGTCTTCCCAGATGCCGTTACGTACAAAGAGTGAAAATATGACGAAGTTACCTCTTGCCCAGACTGTTTTGCTGTCGGCGCATATTATTTTTGCCCCGGCTTTGGCTCTGGCTGAAGGCGAGGCCGTTGTCGATTCGCGCACCACGGGCGCAGTGGCCGCGAATTCCGATTTTGATGCGCGAGGTGTGGTCCTGCCAAATGCCGAGATAACCCTCGGCGCTGGGGTAGCTGCCAAGATTGAAAAAATGCCCTTCAAGGCAGGGCAGGCCTTTACCGAGGGGGAGGCGCTAGTTGTCTTTGATTGCGCGCGTCAAAAAGCCGATTTGCGGGGCGCAAAGTCAAGCCTGACCAAAGCTGCGTCTGTCTATAAGAGCAAACGTCGCCTCAAGAAACGTGGCGCCGCCGGCAGTCAGGAAGTGCGCGAAGCGGCTGCTGATGTTGCCACCACCCAGGCCACGGTCGATGGCTTGCGCGAAGTTCTGCGCTACTGCGATATCAAGGCGCCATTCAACGGGCGGGTGCTGGAACGGCATGCGGACCCATTCGAAATCCCCGCGGCAAATGCTCCGGTCATGACGGTGGTGGATGACAGTTCACTTGAGCTGGATCTGATCGTGCCTTCGACCTGGCTGCGCTGGGTCAAGCCCGGCGTTGAGTTCGATTTTTCAGTCGATGAATTAGGGACTTCCTTTCGTGCCAGGGTATCCCGTCTCGGCGCAAAAGTGGATGCCGTCAGCCAGACGATAAAGATCACAGGTGCATTCGTGAACCGCCCGGACAGCGTTCTTGCCGGCATGAGCGGAACCGCACGATTCGCCAAACCAAACCAGTAGAGCTGTTCCATTACCCGTGTGTTTTGATTTGGGTGATCTAAAAACAGAACCGGACCAAAATGATTCAGCCAAAGCCTTCATCGTCGGAACAGCGTGAGATCGTCGATAGTGTTGAAGAAGCGGATCGGGAGGTGATCGATACCTCGTCCTCCAAAATCCTGTCCAGCCGTCAAAAAATCTCAGGTTCAACAGAGCCGAAGCAGGCTGCGGATTCTGAACCGGATGCGGATGCCAAGCCGTCGGTTCGCTCGGCGAACGCTGCTGACGTTGCAACCAATCTCTTAAATCTGGAACGCGAGGCGCGACGGGCCGAAACCGAGGCCGAACTCGCGTATCTGATGGTCAATGGATCAAGAGTTGCGGTCCAGTTCCGACAGGCCGCCTTGCTGATGAAAACCAGCCGCGCCGGGCACCGCACAGTTGCGGTGTCATCGTTATCGGCGATTGACCGAAATTCGACTTTTATCCGATGGGTGGAGCGCCTTGCTAAGGAACGCCTGGCCGGAGAAAATGATGGTAAAGTGCTGTCCTTTGACGTGCGGGAGGGCAGTGATCCGGGTGATGTGGACGCTGGCGCCTATCCGTTTTCGCAGATAGCGCTGATCCCTTTGCAGCTTCGCGATGGCACGGTGTTCGCTCATCTCATGCTGACCCGGGAAAACATCTGGGACGAAGCCAGTCTGGTGGCGGCAGCCCGTCTGTGCGAAACCTACTCCCATGCATGGGAAGCGATGCTCGGTCCGAAAAAGATCAAGCAAAAGATCAGAAGGCGGACCGGTATCATGCTTGCCGGAACGCTTGTACTGGCTGCGGCGGCGTTCATACCGGTCCCGCTGACCGCACTGGCACCAGCGGAGGTGACAGCCGCGGATGCATTTGTCGTTGCCGCGCCGATTGACGGAGTCGTGGATACGGTGGCAGTCGATCCAAACACCCGGGTCAAGGCTGGGGATCTCCTGTTCAAATATTCAGACACTGAATTGCGCAATCGACTGCAACTGGCCGGGCAGGCGGTTGGTGTGGCCCAGGCGCGTTACCAGCAGTCGCTGCGCACCTCATTCAGCGATCCGACGGCCAAGCGGGAGCTCTCGATTGCCAAGTCGGAGCTGCAGTTAAAGACCGGTGAATACCGTTACGCGAAGGAATTGCTCGATAAGTCAGAAGTTCGCGCTGCCGCTGATGGTCTGGTGATCTTTGCTGACAAGGAGACATGGACAGGTCGTCCGGTGGCCACCGGTGAGCGGATTATGCGCATCGCCGATCCTGCTGCTGTTGAGGTAACAGTCAATCTGCCAACCTCCGACGCTATCGTGCTGGAAAACAAGGCAAGGGTTCAACTCTACCTCGACAGCAATCCGCTTGAAGCCATCAATGCTGAACTTTCCAGTGCGAGTTTTCATGCGACTCCAGACGGCGCCGGCGTGTTGAGCTACCGTGTTCGCGCCCGCTTTACTGATGAGAGTGAAAAGGTTCCGCGTATTGGCCTTCGCGGGACTGCTCAGGTCTACGGGGAAACGGTTTCCCTTGGTTTCTACCTATTCCGCAAACCAATTTCGGCGGTTCGGCAATGGACCGGGTGGTAGAAGACACCAAACCCGAGGTTATTCCGCTACCAGTCCTGCGGGATGATCTTGAGATTGTTCCGTCGGCGCCGCTCTCCAATGGTGCTCCGGCATGGGTTATTTTCGACCCGGTTTCCAACCGCTATTTCGAGATTGGCCGAGAGATCCTCGACATGCTGATCTTGTGGCGCGTCGGTACTGTGGACAAGCTTATTCGTCAGCTGCGAGTGGAGTTTGGGCGTATCGTAAAAGACGAAGAAGTGGTTGATGCGATCCATTTTCTGATGTCCAACGCTCTGCTGAGGGATATTCCAAACGGCGATTACAAACTGATGGCCGAGAAGCAGGCTGAGCAGAAAAAATCCTGGTTCTCGCGCGGCATGCATGGCTATCTGTTTTTTCGCATCCCGCTGTTTCGGCCAGACCGGTTTTTGCGTGCAACCTGGCCCGTGGTCGCGCCGTTGTTTACCAAAACTGCGGTCTTCCTCTATGCGCTGATGGGTTGCTTTGGACTCTATGTCGTCTCGCGGCAGTGGGACCATTTTACCGGTACGTTTCAGTTCATGCTCTCCTGGCAGGGTGCGATACTTTACGGTTTGAGCCTGGTTTTCGTAAAATCGCTGCACGAACTGGGGCACGCCTTTATGGCTGTGCGCTACGGTTTGCGTGTGCCGACAATCGGTGTGGCCTTCATGGTCCTGATGCCGGTTTTGTATACTGACACGAGCAGCGCGTGGCGGCTGCGCAAGCGCAGTCAGCGGCGGATGATTGATGGTGCGGGCATCTTTACCGAGTTTGCACTTGCTTCACTCGCGACCCTGTTGTGGGCATTTCTGCCGGAAGGCGGATTTCGGCTTTGCGTATTTGCGGTCGCAACGACATCCTGGATCACATCGCTTCTCGTGAACCTTAATCCATTGATGCGTTTCGATGGATATTACCTCCTCGCAGACACACTCGGCTTTCAAAACCTGCAGCAACGGGGATTTGAAATGGCGCGGTGGCGGCTGCGCGAGGTGCTTTTTGGATTGGGCGATCCGGCGCCTGAAGTACTGTCCCCGGGGCTGCGGCGCACGATCGTTTTGCATGCTTGGGCGACATGGATTTACCGCTTTTTTCTCTTCCTCGGAATCGCACTGCTGGTTTATGCGTTCTTCATCAAGATTGTCGGCATTGTGCTGTTTCTCGTGGAAATTATCTGGTTCATTTTGTTGCCGGTCTGGCGAGAAATGAAGCACTGGTGGAGCATCAGGGACAAGATCATGAAAACAAAACGTTTCGCCGCGACGAGCGCCGCGGGCATAGCGCTGGTCATTTTGGGTATCATTCCCTGGTCGACGCAGATCACTGTTCCGGCCGTTATGACAGCAGATCAGGAGCAACGTGTGTTTGCCCCGTTCCCGGCACAGGTCATGGACGTGGCCATGAGAGATGGCCAGGCAGTGGCAAAGGGCGACGTGTTGATGACGCTGGTTGCTCCCCAGCTTGATCTCGATCTTACACTGGCACAGGAAACAGAAAGACTGCTTGTCAGCCGCATTGGACGCTCCGGTTCGGACATTCAGGAGCGCGCGTCATTGCTGGTGCTGCAAAATGAACTGAGCGAAGTGCGGGAACGCATTGAGGGCTTGCGTCGTCTGGCTTCTGAACTGGTCGTGCGTGCGCCTCTCGACGGCCGTGTTACCGACATTGATCACGAGTTGCATGCCGGCATATGGATAGACGCAAAGACTCCTCTGGCCATCGTGCAGTCCACCGGCGCTCCGCGTATTAAGGGTTATGTCGCTGAGACGAGCGTGTTCCGTTTTGGACCGGGTGCAGAAGCACGTTTTATCCCCGACAATCCCTCGCTTCCCGGTGTCAACAGCACGGTCAGCACGATCGCCGAAACCAGCACAAAGAAGCTGGACGAGCCCTATCTCGCGCTCCCCTATGGGGGAACAATTGCGGTCGAAGAACAAAGCCGACAGGAACTGCGACCAATCAATGCAGCCTATGCGGTGGCCATGAAACCAACCGGTGATGAAGTGGTATCGGTTCCGCAGAAAGCGGTCCGCGGTGTTTCGGTCATAAAAGGCGCGCCAGAGAGTATTTATTCCCGGGTCAAGCGCCAGGTCCTGAGGGTATTTGTGCGCGAAATGGGCGTCTGAGAGCGGCTGCAGTTCTCCTATCTTACTGTGCAGGATTGTACTGTCACGCTGGAATTCTGCGTGTCACACTCTATATCTACTCTATATTTAATCGATATGATGCCGGTGCGCCGGAGGACAGGGAGACCATTTCATGGCAAGCATGACCAAATTTGATCAGGAAATCGCCAAGACCAAATCGACTGTCGAGGAGATGCGCGAAAAGATCAAACAATCAGGTGTGGTGCTTGAGAAAATGGCCAAGACCGAGAGCATCGGCGATGTCGACTTCGACATCGAAAATGCCCGCATTCAGGATGTGCTTTCCCAACAGAAAGTTATGGAAGGAAATATTGCCGATCTCATCATCGGGCTTGAGGACGCAACCAACGTCTTCGGATCTGAATTCGAAAGCATGAAGAGCTACACGACCTGGGAGAACATCGTCGGCATTTTTTCGGCTGTCCGCAAGCAGCGCATGCGCACAGACCGTGTCCGCAACATGTCACTGGCCGGCAACCTTCAGGAACTGCTGACAAAATCTGACACTATTGTCGGCATTCTGAGTGAGCAGGAGAAAGTGCTCAACGAGCGCTACACCACATCAGAAGCCAGCTTGCGGGAGGTGATCGAGCGGCGCCAGGGAACGATCAAGACGCTGGAGGAAACCCAGGCCCGGATCGAGGAACTCAATCCGATGCTGATGGACCTTGAAAATCAGATTTCCGTTGCCACTGATCAAAGCAAGCGCGCCGATCTTGAAGCTCAAAGATCCGAACTGGCGACTGAATACAACGCCATGCAGGCGAAGGAGCAGGAACTGCTGGCCGAAAGCCAGACGCTTGAGCGCTACACCAGCATGTTCCAGACCTTTGTTGACTCGCTCAACAATCAAAAGGCTGCCCAGGCGACACTGATCAACAAGCTGACCATCGACACCGAGCAGCGCATTGTCCTGTACAAGTCACTCGAGGACTCGCTGAAAACGGCCGCACAGCAGGACGTTGCTCACAAGATCAACACGCTGGGCAATCAGGTGGATACGGCTGCCGAGACCACCATGGCCGGCATTGGTGCCGCTGCTCAGAGTCATATTGGCGACCTGCTGGAAATGCATGAGAGCAACATGGTCTCGACCAAGGACATTCAGCGCCGCAAGCAGCTTGCTGACGACGCCTTCGCCCGCCGCTTCCAGGAAGTTATGGACAAGCACAACAAGGCGGATTACGTGGCGCAAACGTAAGGGCGCGCGGGGCTGCAGGCCATGAACGCCAATACCAAGTCTCGATCCATCAGCCGTTACTTCCGTGCCATCGATGCGGCACTGGACGGTCTCGATGTCTATCTGAGAGAAGACGATTCACCTCTGTACAAACATGAACTGATCGGCTCGATTCTCACAGGCTATATCGAGCGCCTGCGGCATTCGTTTGATGCCTGGGAAAACCGAATTGCCTTCGCCAAGCGTTTTCGCATCAATCAGGCGGAAAGCGGCTATCCGGTGTTCCAGAACATTATGGACCTCGATGCAGATGCCAAGGGTGCCGAAAAGCTCTTGGCTGCCATGCCGGACGCCGAAACGCTGCGCAACGAAATGGTCGACTTTATTCTGCTCAAGAAGAAATTTCCCGAGCAGCTGCAAAGGTCAATGGCCGAGCGGCTGTATCTTGAAGAGGTCCAAAAGGGCGATGTGTTCCAGCCCAATGTGTTGCCCGTCAGCGTCAAGGTGTCTGTCAATCCGACCACCAAACGGCCCTATTACGTGGTCCATTGGGGCGCCTTTGACGGCTCGGCCAATATTCCGCTTGTCTATGTGGCGGTGATAGAAGATTCGTCTGAGAGCATGGTCAAGTTGCTCCTGCAGGGCGATGAGCTGAAATCAGGACTCGACATTCCGTTCCCGATTGAAGGGCTGCTCAATCCCGATCTGGCTCACAAGTTTGATGACTTCTGCGAACGCAATTCGAGCTATGGGCTGACCTTGGCGACCATTGCCGACAACATGGACAAGGATTTCCCCGACCTGCATCCCAAACAGCTCAGACGCATTGTCATGGGGCCATTTTATTCTGCGGGAGTAACCAGCCATGGCAAGGTTGTTGAAACCATCCTGGACCAGGTGCATCAGACCGACAACGCATGGATGCTTACCTGGACTGTACAGGAGCTTTTTTCTGCATCCGAGACACCGGCCAAATGGGGCCTTTGGGGATCGACCCCGGCACGACAGACCTATCACATCGAGACTGATGACCTTGAAGCGGTGCGGCAGGGAGTCAGTCAGTACGAACGCCACGCACTGGTTCCCCATGAGGCCTATCAGGCCATCTATGCGAGCGGCAATCGTGACAAGGTGTTTAGCGGATACAAGACCCATGTGGTCAGCGGCAATCAGGTTTTGAGAGACTTTTAAGATGGATGTAGGCCTTACAACCCTCAGGGAAACCGATATCGACGAACACCTTCCGGTGGCACAATCTCTGGTCACCGGTTTCGTGCAGGTTGTCACCGGAAAAGCTGAAAGCAAGACGGAAATCGCAGGAACGCGCCGCCGATTTGTTTCAACGGTCTCTACGGCGGGCGCGAAATCCACCAACAAGGTTGAGTTTCTGAACACTGTTTCGGCTCTGAATGCCGGTGATGCGATGCTGTCGCTTGCCCAGCATGGTCTTGTGTACAAGACCCGCCGCGCCATTGCCGTTTCCATGGCAATAGCGAATCTGTTTGGCGAACAAACCGGGTTGGATGCGCTGACCAAGAAGAATGTCGGCGGATCACTGGCCGGGGAAGAGGCCGAGCGATTTCGTAATCTTGTCGAATCGTCGGCCTATGTCGCGGCCTTTTCGGCGGCCGCCTATTTGTTGCAAATGCTTCCCGAAGAAGGCGAACCTGCAAGTGATGTCGACGAACCGGATTTCCTGTTCGACACGCCCCAGGACGCTTTGAAGGGTCTGGTTGCAGCGCTGAATGCAGCGGTCGTTGATGCCGCTGACGACAAGGTTATGACCACGCGCGCGCGCGAGGCGGCGCGGCTGGCGATGGACGAATTGCTGCAGCGCCGCGCTCGTTTCTCCGCCCTTGGTTCGTTTGAGCGGACCCATCTGCGACTTGAAAGCGACGGGTTCGAGTTAAACGGTTTTGACGTTGCGCCGGGCGCGAAACGCTCGAAGCTGATTATGCAGTTCAAGAAGCCAAACGAGATCATTGGCAACCACATCGCCAAGTATCAGGCCATCAAACTGTCAAAGATGCTGATGGCCTATGATTTTGACAAGCAGATGAACCCGTTTGTAGAACTGGGCGGTTTTGTTTTTACCTTTATTGGCGACGGCTCACCAGGCACCGGCAAAACGATCCTCATCCAGATGATTGCCGGAATGATCAATGATTATTGTGAGGTTGCCGGATACGGATTTACCTACGAAAATTTTGGTGTCGATCAGATTTCATCGTATCAGGGCAAATCGGGTCAAAACTGCAAACAATTCGTGTCCAATGTGCTTGGTGCCAAGACAATCGGTTTTGGCACGGTGGACGATATTGACCAGATAGCCGCAAAGAGGTCGGATGACCGTGCGTCCGCTGGTCAACAGGAAGTCACGGCCGTGCTTATGGAGAGTTTTGCCGGCGCCAAGACAGTGGTGCGCGGAAATTGTTCGTTCGGGATGTTCTCCAACTATCCCGAGAATGTTGATGATGCGCTGCGCCAGCGGGCGGGTGCGCGCTGGCTGGTCGATGGACCGCAGACCCGCGACGATTACATAGACATTTTCGCGTTGCTGGCTGGCAAGAACCACGAGATCCCTCTGGGTGATCATGAATTGTTTGAGGCGCAGGCGATTGAGCGCGCCGTGAGCGAGGCCTATTCAGAACTCACCAAGCCTCAGGAAGAGGGGCTGGCGGCGGTTTATGATCTCTTCCTCAATGAAGTTGGAGAACCTAAGTCTCTGGCAGATGTGGGCACCTATCTGCACCTGATCAAAGTGGCCGAACCCCGGTTTACGGGACGCGCGATCAAGAACATCACAGACGCGATCAAAATGCGGGCCATGGACATTGAGTTGCCGGACGAATGGTTCGAAGCGCCGGAAGTTTTCATGCACAAAGACTATGACACCAAACGCGATATGATTGCGGAATTGCGCTCACCTTTCACGATGGACATGGTGATGCAGGAGATCAACCGCTACGGCGATTCCGAGTTCCGCTACAGCGACAAGAGCGACAATGCGGCGGTGGAGGAAATTATCCGTCGTGAGCGCCAGCGCGAACGGGCGATCGCAGAGATCGAGGCCATGAAAAAAGACGGACGATGGAATGGGTGAGACCGCTTTTTTGTCGTTTTCGTCTCTTGCACCTGGGCTCCCGACAGCTGCGTTGCACTTGTTTGGTTCGTCGACGGGGCTGCCAACGCTGCTCGGGTGTCATTTGCGGGAGATGACGTCCGCATGAAACGCCTCGAAGAGTCAGAGCTTATCTATGGCCGCATGATGAGGGTGTCCGAGCCGCATCTGATCGCGCGCTATAATCAGGCGCTGGAGGGGTTCAACCTCAAGCCGACAAAGTTGGAGTCTTTCCGGGTCGACATGACCGGATTTTCTCCTGAAGTGGCCGGGGAGCTGGGCGACCAGCAATATCTCGATCCACACGGTATCAACCGGCGCTTTATTATCCTGTCGCCGAGCCAGCAGGAATTGCCGGTGGTCCACACGGCGTTTTCCAATACCGGACAGCTGATGCACCAGTTTTTTGATGGCAATGCCCGGGTGATCAACGCGCTCACCATCAAGGATGTGCTCTACGGTGAAATCGAGGACCCGGTTCTGGAAGCCCGCGACATCGAGGACCTGCTGTCGATAGAGCAGGTCACGTTCAAGGTCTTTACAGGTGCCAATACGTCTGATCAGGCAAGCGAGTTGCGGCTGCTCATCGACCGGCTGAAGAAAATGCCCAATGCGTGGCGTGACGATGACATGCTGAACCGCATGGTCGACCTGGCGAGTTCCACCGGTGATATCCGCACCAACGAACTCGTACCCACTGAAATCGTCTTCCGTCATAACACGTTCTGGTCGGCTCATTTCGGTGGCGTTTATGTGTTTATCGACGAAGACCAGACAACAGTAATCGGTGATCCGGATGCACCGGGCTTTCGCCGCTCGCGACCATGGCAGGTCAGCTACATCGATCGCCACGACGATGAGCTCGTCTATCGGTTTTTGGTTGAGACCGGCCGGATCGAGCTGCCCCGCGGGTCGTGGATCGAAAAATCGGGCTGGATCGATCACAAGGTCGAGATGCTTTTAACCGTGCTCGCCTATCACGAAGAACCGAAGAAGAAGCATAGTCCCAGTGACCGGCGTTGGATCAAAAACTGGGTCAGCAAGAATACGCAACTGGTGGAGGACGAGGGCACTCTGCCGTTTTTGATGTGGGCCGAGCGCGAACTCGAAAGCTGGGCAGAGCTGGAACTGGACGAACTTGACCCCCGGGGACGGTTTATCCTGTCCCGTGCCAAGCCGGGCCATCCCGACAACTGGCTCGTAAACCGGTTGATTTCAGATTATGTGAAGTTTGATTTTGTCACGCGCTATGTGTTCAACAAACCAAGCTTCTACGCCAGCTACGAGGGCTGGCACGATGAATTAAAGGAACACGTTGTGGGCGTGGTTAGCGACACCTATCTCAACAACAAGGCGAGGCTGCGAAAGCGCCTTTACGGGATGAAATAGGGAGGCACCATGCTTGATCCAGTGATCAACTTTATTGAATGGATCTTTGACAGGATCGGCCGGGGAATCGGGTATGTCATAGCTGCCATTTTATGGCCGTTTGTGACCGCAACCAGATGGGTTCGTGGCCGAGGGTTCATCATCAAGGCAGTTGCCAGTGTGCTGGTGCTCGTTCTCGTCGTCGGATACGGATTTTTCTTCTATCAAACGCAGTTCTGGCGCGGCTTCAATGCCGACTATGCGGCGGCTTATGAGCTGGAAAAGCGTACAACCCGGCCTGGGGAAGCCGTTAAAGGGCAGAGCGGTGTCTGCGGTCCGTCTGCCATTATGGAGGTGGCCAGTGACCTGACCGATTTCAACGTCAACCAGAACACCTGGGTGCCGTCGACCTTCATTTCCAAAATGGGCCTGTTCGGACTGGACTGGAAGTACACGCCCTGGTTTGACAACAAGGCCTCATTCCAGCTCGGCATCAACAACATTGTCCGACGTACCACTTTCGAAGCGGTGGATCGGCTGGGTCGTGTCCGTGGCACTTCGCAGATCGATCAGAGCCTTCAGAACGCCCGTCAGAACATCAATTATCCCGAAGACCGGTGGTACTTTTCGTTCTCTCCTCTGGGTTTTGCCTCTCCGACGCAGTCGTTTTACCGAGAGGCCGTCGGCAATCTGGCCGAGTTCAACGCGAAGTTGCAAAATTGCACGGCCCTGTTCGACCCACGGGCTGACAATTTGCTGCGTTTTCTCGACCAGATGTCCAACACACTTGGGTCGACCTCGGATATTCTCAGCCGCCGTATTGCAAGCAGCAATGCGGGCTGGTTCGACACCCGGGCCGACGATCGCTTCTGGTTCACCTACGGTCAGCTCTATGCCCTCAACGGCATCATGGCCGCGGCTCGGGCCGACTTTGTTGACGTGGTCAAGGAAAAGAATGTCACGAAGGTCTGGGACGAGATGCAGCGTCAATTGCGTGCCGCGCTTGATATTGACCCGCTGATCATATCGAACGGTGCGGAAGATGCATTTGTGATGCCATCCCATTTGTCGACGATGGGGTTCAATTTGCTGCGGGTTCGCGCAAACATGACCGAAATGCGTGATATTCTCGATCGCTAGATCTGTTTCCGGCATGTATTTTTTGGCTAAGGCTGCGGGCAATCGTGATCGTTAAGATTGTTCGGACCGTGGGAGAGTTTTGTTTACAAATACAACTTATGATTGTATTAACGCATTGTTTAGAGTGTAAATCGAGTTCCTCTACAAGTCATTGTTGATGTCGAGCCCCCCTGCTTTTTTCGACATCAACGATTGACCCGTACCAAGCGGGTTATTTGAGAATCCGGGTCCTATTCCGCCTGACCCGGATTCTCCACAGTCCTCCGGGTGCGATACTCCAGCCGCGTCCCGGATATGACAGCAACGGGGATCACGTTCCTAGATTTCCCTCCAGCGGACGTGGTCCCTTGCTTTGCAGGACGGTCGGCGCTACGAAGCTTGCATGACAAATCTGCACACAATTTCTTCCTGGTGGTGGGCTCGCTAAAGGCGGCCACGGGAAAGATTTGTGAAAATCGAAATCCAGCCGCCCCTGTCACGGGCGGTTTTTTTGTGCCCGGACTTCCCTAACAGGGGTGCAAAAGAGAGTAGCAAAATGAGCGAAGAGAAGTTCGAGTTCGAGACCAGAGGTGGGGTGACCGTCTCCCGCGAGCGGTTTTCTACCGCCTATTCGGATGCCGTTCAAAATTATGTTGATCGGCTCGATACGCGGCGGGGCGCTGTTTTTTCGTCAAACTATGAGTATCCGGGACGCTATACGCGATGGGACACGGCGATTATCGACCCTCCTTTGGGGATTTCCTCGAAGGGCAGGGCGGTCACAGTGGAAGCCTACAATGGTCGGGGCGAAATATTGCTCGATGCCATTGGCGAGGTGCTTTCAGGGCATGATCATCTTGAGTCCATGGAACGCAGCGATCGGAAGATATTGTGCGCCGTCCGGGAGCCGGAAGGCGTGGTCTCCGAGGAACTGCGGTCGCGGGCGCCGACGGTGTTCTCGGTGCTGCGCGCCGTCGTCGAACTGTTCCGCAGTGATGCCGACCCGAACCTCGCCCTTTATGGAGCGTTTGGTTACGATCTTTGTTTTCAGTTCGATCCGATCGAGTTCAAGCTTGAGCGGCCCGATGATCAGCGTGATATGGTGATGTATCTTCCCGACGAGATTCTTGTTGTGGATCACCATGCAGCCGAAGCCTGGCACGAACGATACGACTACACGATCGGTACGCGATCAACGGCTGGTATGCCCAGAGAAGGAGACGACGTTCCCTTTGTCCCGGCTCCCTCAGATCCCGGCCGCGGAGACCACCGGCCCGGCGAGTACGCCGCGCTGGTCGAACGGGCCAAGGAGAAGTTTGTTCGCGGCGATCTGTTCGAGGTCGTCCCCGGACAGGTTTTCACCGAGAGATGCGTCAATCCTCCTTCTGCCATTTCCCGCAAACTAAAGGAGATAAACCCTTCTCCTTATTCGTTTTTTATCAATCTGGGAGAGGGGGAGTATCTTGTTGGAGCCAGTCCGGAAATGTTTGTGCGGGTCCAAGGCAGACGCATTGAAACATGTCCGATTTCAGGAACAATCCGGCGTGGCCAGGATCCGATTGAGGACAGCGAACAAATCCTGAAGCTGCTCAATTCCAAAAAAGATGAGTCAGAACTGACGATGTGTTCCGATGTCGATCGAAACGACAAGAGCCGTGTGTGCGAGCCTGGGTCGGTGAAGGTGATCGGCCGCCGGCAAATCGAGATGTATTCGCGCCTTATCCATACGGTCGATCATATTGAGGGCCGGCTGAGACCAGATATGGATGCCTTCGACGGATTTTTGACGCACGCCTGGGCCGTTACAGTGACCGGTGCGCCTAAGCTCTGGGCCATGCGGTTTATCGAGGAAAACGAAAAGAGCGCCCGGGCCTGGTATGGCGGGGCGGTGGGCATGGTTGGCTTCAACGGCGACATGAACACGGGGCTCACTTTGCGTACCGTGCGCATCAAGAATGGAATTGCTGAAGTGCGGGCCGGAGCCACTCTTTTATATGACAGTGTTCCCGAAGATGAAGAAGCGGAAACGGAGCTGAAAGCGTCGGCCATGCTGAGCGCCATCCGCGACACCTCCGTCGGCAACGCCCCAGGGCAGGGAAGGGCAACAGCTGCTGTTGGAGAAGGCGTGCGCATATTGCTGGTCGACCACGAAGACAGCTTCGTGCATACGCTTGCAAACTATTTCCGTCAGACAGGTGCGGAAGTGACGACCCTGCGTGCTCCTTTGGCTGCTGACGTGTTTGACCGGATCAATCCGCATCTTGTCGTTATGTCACCGGGGCCCGGCAGTCCAAAGGATTTCGACTGTGCGGCCACCATTGCCGCTGCCCGCGAGCGAAAACTTCCTCTCTTTGGCGTTTGTCTTGGTCTTCAGGCCCTGGTTGAGAGTTTTGGCGGCACTCTGGACCAACTTGAAACGCCCATGCACGGCAAACCCTCGCGGATCTCTGCATCGCAGAATTCGATTGTCTTCTCAGGATTGTCTGACCAGGTCACCGTGGGCCGTTATCACTCGCTGTTCGCCGACAGGACCACGTTACCGCCGGCCCTTCGCGTCACCGCCGAGACCGCTGATGGGGTCATCATGGGGGTCGAGCACGAGAGTGAAGCCGTTGCTGCTGTGCAATTTCATCCAGAGAGTATTATGAGCCTGGGGCAGGACGCCGGCATGCGAATGATTGAGAATGTGGTTGCTCATCTGGCAAAACGCTGAAAACTAGGGATTTGGGCCAACGGCAGGGAGAATCTATGCCCCATTTCATTGTCGAGTATTCCAGCAATCTGGATGCCTCACAGGATATGCAGCATTTGTCTGACCTCATTCGCGATGTTGCGGCGGAAACAGGCGTGTTTCCGCTCGGCGGCATACGCGTGCGGCTGCATCCGTGCGACATCTACACGATCGCCGACGGTCACGAGGAAAACGCTTTTGTCTCGCTTATTGTGCGTCTTGGGGCCGGACGGGACGTGGAAACCAAGAGACAGGCCGGGCAGGCCATTTTCGACGCCGTTTGCGGCTTTTTTGATGCCGAGCTTGCCGGCGGATATTTCATGGTGTCGCTCGATATGGTGGAGAATGAGGCCGAACTGTCTTTCAAGAAAAACTCTGTGCACGGGCGGCTGAAGGCCGGTATGAGCTGACGCTACGGAGGCGGAATTAACAGCGCTGCTGGACAATTCCTGCTGTAATGCTGCCTCAGACCGGATTCCGGGGCGATGGCCGTGAACCGGTCAGAAAACCGTGGAATTCGTCATACTTTTTGGCGGTTGTCCCGGCAATCGACACTGCTCTGCTGCCAAACTGCTCAGGGAAGTGGAATTGTCCACAAAAACCCCATAACAGCGCGGTTTTTTAGGCTCCTGTTGGCAGCCTGACCGTTCACTTTTGCCGGCTGGTCGAGAACATCAGCGACTTCCGATGCAAAAGGTCAAAAAAATCTTGCGACAACTTGCCTGTGAGGCGTTTCGATCACTGGACAAAGCGCGACGCTCGCAATACACCCCAACCCGATGGCCCGTGTTTCGTGGCACGCGTCGATTTGAGCGTGACCGGAACTGTCGGTGGGGAAGCCTCTTTCGACATCTGGCCTGTTGGATTATTTCTGGAGAGGATTGCCTCCATGAGCGAAAGTGACCACGGCGAAACAAACCGCCGCGATTTTCTTTACATTGCTACCGGTGCTGCCGGTGTCGTCGCAGTCGGCGGATCCGTCTGGCCGCTGGTCAGTCAGATGCAGCCAAATGAGCGTGAAAAAGCTGCTGGTGCTCCGGTAGAAATTGATCTGTCTGCGATCGAAGCAGGCCAGCTCATCACGGTCGTTTGGCGGGGAGCTCCCTACTTCATTCGCAAGCTGACTGAATCTGAAATCAAGGCGGCTGAAGACGCCGGCCAAGCAGAGTTTCGTGACTTCCAACCTGCCGACGAACGTATCGCAGCGCCAGAGGGTGGCTCCAAGGAATGGACGATCGTGGCGGCGAACTGCACCCATCTGGGTTGTATCCCGACCAAGATCGATACCGGCTTTGAAGGCTGGATTTGCCCGTGTCACGGCTCCAAGTTCGATGTTACAGGTCGCGTGACCAAAGGGCCTGCACCGATCAATTTGCCCTTGCCGCCATTTGCCTTCGCCGATGCGGACAGACTGATAATCGGCGCCGACAAAGCGTAAGGACAGGAAAAAGCTCATGAGTGGACATTCGACTTACAACCCGACCTCCGGCATTGGGAAATGGATGGACGCACGGCTGCCTCTGGCGCGGCTGGTGCACGACAGCTTTGTCTCCTATCCCGTCCCCCGCAACCTGAACGGGTTCTACACATTCGGCGGCATTTTGATGATCATGCTGGTTTCCCAGATCATCACGGGTGTTGTGATTGCAATGCACTATACTTCCGATGCAGCAACCGCCTTTGAGAGTGTGCAGCTTCTGCGCCGTGATGTGGCCTATGGCGGGACATTGCAGGCATGGCATGCCGTCGGCGCTTCGATGTTCTTTGTGGCTGTCTACATACACATTTTCCGGGGGCTTTATTACGGTTCCTACAAAGAACCGCGAGAAGTTCTTTGGATCCTGGGGGTTGTTATCTATCTGTTGATGATGGCCACGGCGTTCATGGGATACGTGCTTCCCTGGGGACAGATGTCCTATTGGGGTGCACAGGTTATCACCGGTTTCTTTTCGGCCATTCCGCTGGTTGGCGAGACGGTGCGCGAATACCTGCTGGGCGGCTACTCGGTTGGCAGTGCAACGCTCAACCGTTTCTTCTCACTGCACTATCTGCTCCCGTTCATGATAGCCGGTGTGGTAATTCTTCACGTCTGGGCGCTGCATGTTACCGGCCAGACCAATCCGACGGGTGTCGAGGTCAAGTCGAAGCAGGATGTTATTCCGTTTACACCATACGCGACGCTGAAAGACGCTCTCGCACTGGTGCTGTTTATGGCGCTGATGTGCTATTTCGTATTCTTCCTGCCCGACTATCTTGGCCATGCGGATAACTATATCCCGGCTGATCCGTTAAAGACCCCGGCTCACATCGTTCCTGAATGGTACTTCCTGCCGTTCTACGCCATTTTGCGTGCCATCGATTTCAACATCGGTATTCCGTTCACCGATATTGTACTGATCGACTCGAAGTTGGGTGGTGTTCTTGCCATGTTTGGTGCCATCGTCGTTCTGTTTTTCGTGCCTTGGCTCGATACTTCGGACGTGCGCTCTGCAAATTACCGGCCGCTCTACAAGGTTTTCTTCTGGTTGTTCGCGATCAACGCGGTGTTCCTTGGCTATCTCGGCTCACGCCCGGCAGAAGGAATTTGGATACCGCTGATGAAGGCGACCACATTTTGGTACTTTGCGCATTTCCTGATCGTCATGCCGCTGCTGGGATTCTTCGAGAAACCTAAACCACGCCCGGCCAGCATCACCGATGCGGTGCTCGGCAAGGCGGAATTATCCGGTGCGTCCCAGCTGGCCGGATCGACCGCTGCACCAGAAACAAAAAGCTAACCGGCAAGATTGCTGCCAAAGCTGCATCACTCTCGTGGCGCAGTTTTCAATCGAAAGACTGAATAGTATGAAATCCATCGTTTCCAAACTGTTGGCTGCAGCGACTGCCTCCATTGTTGCTGCCGGTGTTTTCCTTGGCACTGCCTTTGCTGCCGAAGAAGAGGGTGGCACTGCGCATTACCCGATCAAAAAACCAAGAGAACAAAGCTGGTCATTTGGTGGCCCGTTCGGCAAATGGGACAAGGGGCAATTGCAGCGCGGCCTCAAAGTCTACACCGAGGTTTGTGCAGCCTGCCACTCAATGAACCTGCTCTCTTACCGCAACCTTGCGGATCTCGGTTACAACGATGACCAGATCAAGGCCTATGCCGCTGAGTACGAGGTCACAGACGGCCCCAATGACGATGGCGAGATGTTTGAGCGGCCAGCCCGTGCAACCGATCGTTTCAAGGGCCCCTATGCTAATGACAAAGAGGCTGCATCTGCCAATGGCGGTGCCTTGCCTCCAGACTTTTCGTTGCTCGCCAAGGCCCGCGCTCCTGAGCGTGGCTTTCCGACCTTCATCTTCGACATATTCACCATGTATGCTGAAAATGGCCCGGACTACATCTATTCGCTGCTGACCGGGTATCCCGAAGAGCCGCCGGAGGGTGTCGAGGTGCTGGAAGGACTTTACTACAATCCGTATTTTGTGGCTGGCAACGCACTCGCCATGGCGCCGCCGCTGAGCGAGGAGCTCGTCGAGTATACCGACGGATCACCGCAGACAGTTGAGCAATATGCCAAGGATGTCTCAGCCTTTATGATGTGGGCTGCCGAACCTGGCCTCGCCGCACGCAAGCAAAGCGGGTTCATTGTTTTGCTCTTCCTGCTCATTTTCGCGGGACTGCTTTACTTCACCAAGAAGAAGGTCTGGGCTGACGTCAAACACTGATCGTGTGAGGTGCCGGCCTTACCGGCACACCGGTCTGCTTTCTTCACCCACGCAGTGTAAGACATCCTATGGAAGAATCCCTCACTCAGGAACTTTCCGACGTCATTCGGGCGATTGAGGACTATCCCAAACCCGGCGTCACGTTTCGCGATGTGACATCGCTGCTTCAGCATCCGCGTGCTTTTCGTCGTTCGGTGGATGCACTGGTGCATCCCTATGTGGGCATCGGACTCGACCAGGTAGCGGGTATCGAGGCGCGGGGCTTCATTCTTGGCGGTGCCATTGCCCATCAGCTGACATCTGGGTTTGTCCCGATCAGAAAGAAAGGCAAGTTGCCAGGCGAAAAGGTCAACATCGCCTATAGTCTGGAATACGGTCTTGACGAGATGGAGATGCACCGGGATGCCGTCAATCCCGGCGACCGGGTTCTCCTTGTCGACGATCTGATTGCCACGGGTGGCACTGCGGAAGCGGCGGTCAAGCTGCTGAAGGAACTCGGTGCAGAAGTAGTGGCGGCCTGTTTCGTGATTGATCTACCGGATCTGGGTGGACGCAAGAAGATTGAATCGCTGGGCGTACCGGTGCGAACGCTGATTGAATTTGACGGCGATTGAAGAAACAGAAATCACCATGAGTATCGAGTTTCTTGTCACGTCGATGATCGTCATTTTGCTGCCTGGAACCGGCGTGCTCTATACGATCGCAATCGGCCTTGGACGAGGTTTCTCGGCAAGCGCAGCGGCAGCTGTTGGATGCACTATGGGCATTGTTCCCGCCGCCGTGGCCAGCATTGTTGGTCTGGCCGCGATCTTCCACACCAGCGCAATGGCGTTTCAGGTGGTGAAGTTTCTTGGCGTTGCATACCTTTTTTATATGGCCTGGAGTATTCTTCGTGACGGTGGCTCCCTTGACGTGAGCGAGAACCGCAAACCGCGATCCCTGGTTAAAACCGCCATCAACGGGACCTTGCTTAACGTCTTGAACCCAAAACTGTCGCTGTTCTTCCTGGCTTTTCTCCCACAATTCGTTGACGCGGAACAGGCAGGCGCGACTGCAACGATGTTTCTCCTCGCCGGTGTCTTCATGCTGTTGACGTTCATTGTATTTGTTGCTTACGGCGCCTGCGCAGCGCTGGCTCGAGACTACGTCGTAACGCGCCCGGCCATCTTGAAGTGGATGAAGCGGTCCTTCGCCGGGGCATTCGGATTTTTGGGGCTGCGGCTGGCATTTTCCGACCGGTAGAGGTTCGAGGATCCGGTTCGGCTCAGCGACCTTCTTTTTCAGGCAGCGTTGCGACGAATTCCAGTCCTCTGGCAACCCAGTCGGTCAATGTCTGCTCTGTAGAATAGCCTTCCGGCTCCACGCATATGAAGGCGCGAGGCCGCCGCCCGCCGCCAATATCCAGCGGCTTCGCATGAGGCTCCCGTAAAGCTTTTTCATAGGCCTTGGGTCCGACACGGACCATGAGATCATGATCATGGATGCCGCAGCACATGTGGCCTTGCACCATGAAAACCAGCCCACCCATCATTCTGATTTCCAACACACCTGAATGGTTCGCCAACGCGCTGCGCACTCTGTCTGCCGCCTTGTCATCGTGGGCCATGATGTCGTGCCTCCGGTTGCTAGCCTAACTTCATTTTGGCCCACCTTGAAGGGGACGCCCTGAATAACACTGTCGTGCTCTAGCGCTGAGGGTCCGCGATTTTGAGATGTGAGATCACAAGTCGGTGAAAAACAGAATTTGGCTCAAGAAAGGCTTGAGAAATTTTTTACCTACTAGTAGGTAGAATACTGCTGTTGTTTGTAACTCAACTGTTCCAGAACCCACCGAAGGAGAGACCCCATGAAAATTTACGACGTTGAAGGATTTCCAAACCCGGCCCGTATCCGCATAGCTCTTGCCGAGAAGGGGGCCTCCGACCAGGTGGCGTTTGTCAAAGTGGATGTGATGGGCGGCGAACACCGGACGCCGCAATTCAAGGCCAAGAATCCCGATGCCACTGTTCCATGTCTTGAACTGGATGATGGCACCTGCATATCCCACTGCACCGCGATTACAGAATATCTCGATCAACACCTTCCCGGTACCGTGCTGTGCGGCAACACTGCAAAAGAGCGCGCCCTCGTTTCGATGATGAACCTGCGCGCCGAAGGCGGATTGCTGAACGCTGTCGGCGATTACTTTCATCACGCCACGCCTGGCCTGGGGCCGGATCTGGAGACTGATCAGAACAAGGAGTGGGGCATGAAGCGACGCGCCAAGTCTCAAGAGACGATGGCGTATCTTGATGGTGTGCTGGCCGATAATGACTGGCTGGCCGGAGAGAGTTTTTCCATGGCTGACATCACAGCTTTTGCTGGACTGGCCTTTGCAGATCTTGCCAAGGTCGATATCCCGGCGGAATTGACGAATCTCTCGAGCTGGCGTGCAAGAGTGGCACAAAGACCGAGTATGGCTGTTTAGGCTCAGCTCGCGGAAAGGAAATGGCTGTGGAACTCAATGCAGATTTTACCAAGCGGGTGGTGGTGCATCCTGACGAGGTGGAGTGGCTTTCCTCTCCTATGCCTGGTGTAGACAGGAGAATGCTGGATCGCATAGGCGGGGAGGTCGCGCGTGCAACCACGATTGTCCGCTACGCGCCGCAAAGCAAGTTCTCCTCCCATGTTCACACCGGTGGCGAAGAGTTTATCGTGCTCGATGGTGTGTTCCAGGACGAGCACGGGGATTTTCCGGTTGGCTCCTATATCCGCAACCCACCAACTTCATCGCACACGCCTGGCTCTGAATCGGGCTGTACGATCTTTGTTAAGCTCTGGCAATTTGATCCTGAGGACCGCACCCAAATCATGATCAACATGAACAAGACCGAGCCAGTCCCTGCTGCCCAACGACCCGGTGTAAGCGTCGTTCCGCTTTACCGTGACGATCTTGAAACGGTGCGGATGGAGACATGGGGGCCGGACGCGGTTGTCGAGATGGATCTGCCGGAAGGGGCAGAGTTTCTGGTATTGGAAGGCAGCTTTGTGGAGGGCGCAGACCGGTTGCGCAGTCACTCCTGGCTTCGCGTGCCGCAGGGCGGGGTGTTGAATGCTGTCGCCGGGCCCTCAGGCGCAAAGGTCTGGATGAAACTACGCCATTTGCCGCATGCGAAACCACCTGCGGTTTAACCGTATTGGGAAATCTGCCTCAATGCTCTATCAACAGCGTTCCGGCCCGCTGCCATAACGGGTCGGGCGCGCATTTTGAACCTGTCAGGCGAAACGGAAGGCGTCTTGTCGAAGCGACAATCAGATACAAAGTCGGCCCTTCTTGACTCTGCGGAAGCCGTTGTGCGGTCGCGGGGATTTGATGGATTCAGCTATGCCGACCTCGCCTCGGCGATCGGCATCCGAAAGGCTTCGATACATTACCACTTTCCCAGGAAGTCTGATCTTGGGTTGGCACTCATGCAGCGCTATCGGGCTGATCTCGATCAACAGCTTGATGCCATCGACGCCAGCTCGAAGACCGGTGGCGAACGGCTCAAGCGTCAGATCAGGCGCTACCGGGACGCGTTGGGAGTCGGCGACAGGCTGTGTCTGTGCGTCGCCCTGTCGATCAGCAGCGAAGCTTTCGATGATACAGTGACGCACGAGATGTTGAGCTTCCGGTCAAGAAGCGTCGACTGGCTGCGGTCGGTTTTCGAACAGGGGCTTGCTGATCAATCGATTTCGAATGTCGCAGACCCGGCAGCAGAAGCTATGTCGTGTCTTGCCGTGCTGGAAGGCGCGCACCTGGCGGGGCGCACTCAGGGCTCTGTCATGCGATTTGACGAAGCGGTTCGGTTGCTCACCGACCGCTTAGCGCAACGCTGATCAGGCAGGTTTCCATCGGATGTTGAGTTTCGCGGGCCCACGAACGGAAAGTCCTCTTTTGTAAGGCACCAGCGGGTTGGCCAGTTCGAACTCTGAGAAATTTTTCAAAAGGGTTTCAAAGATCACCCTCATATTCAGGCGGGCCAAATTGTTGCCAAGGCATAAATGTGCACCCAGGCCAAAGGCAAGATGGCGATTTGGTGCGCGATCAATGTTGAACGAATCAGGGTCATTAAACTGCTCCGGATCGCGGTTTGCCGCACCGTATAGCAGACCAAACGTGGTGCCGGCCGGATAGCGATTTCCTCGCAGAGTAACTTCGCTTGTCGCGTGGCGATGAAAGAAAGGCAGGGGAGGTTCGTAGCGAAACATCTCCTGGATGGCCTGTGGAATGAGCGAGGGAACATCTCGCAGCCGGCGCATGGCCGAAGGATTTTTGAGCAGCGTATGCATACCGCTTCCAAGCACGTCGATGGTCGAGCCGTGACCGGCCATGAGCACCAACATGCAGGTCGAGATGAATTCATCCCCGCTATAGAACCCTTTTGCCTCATCCGCGATCATTTTTGAGATCAAGTCACGTTGCGGAGCCCTGACCCGTGCCTTTTTTAGTTCGGTCAGATAGTCGTAGAACTCTCGCGTCGCTGTTTCAGCGATGATCTTTCGCTCCGCGCTTCGATCGACATCGAAAAACTGAACGACCTGTTCGGACCAGATGCGCAATTGGCGGGAATCCTCTGCCGGTACGCCCAGCAAGTGCCCGATGATGAAGCCTGGAATGTGGGCCGCAAAATCTTCAACAAACTCGATTTCTTCGCGCTGCGCGAGATCGGTTAGAAGCCGATCAACAAAGCCCTGAACAACCGGTTCCAACTCGGCAACGTTACGCACCGAAAATTCGCCAAAGACTTGTTTTCGCAGGCGGCGATGAACTTCACCATCGCTGTCAAGGAGGCTGAACTGCACAACGCGTTCGTGAAATGGCATGTCGTGCCAGTTGGCACGCCGTTGTCTTTCGCGACTTTCCTGCTCCGTTTCGATGCCGGCAAGTGAACGAACCATATCGGGGTTGGTCGCGATTGCTGCCACGTCTTCGTAACGGGAGAGCAGCCACATATCCTGGGCGTCAAAATAGAATGGATTGTTTAAGGCCCGCAGGGCCTCATAGACGCTGTACGGGTCTTCGGAAAAGCCCTTTGATAGCGGATCAAATGTGGGATGAAGTGGGTCTGACATACCTGATCAGACCTCCGGATCAACAAGATCCCAGGCGTGTCCCTCATCGCGGTGAACCACTTTTTGCGGCTTGAACCCGGACGGTTCGTTCATGCTGCCGGCGGTCAGATAAACTTTGTCGGGATAGCCGGAATTGCGATTGACCACAGGCGAGCCGCAAGTGGCGCAAAAGCCCTGCTTGACGACGTTGCCGCTCGGTGCCTGGCGCTCGAACCATGTAAGCTGACCGCTGAACTCGGTCTCCGCATCCCGGCATATGAACGCCGATGAGTGGCCGGTACCTGTCATCTTCTGGCAGGCGCGGCACTGACAATGAAACGAGAAGAGGGGAGTGCTGGTCGAGGCATAGCTGATCGCGCCGCATGCGCATCCGCCTGTAATTGATGGATTGGTGGTCTTCATGTTTTAGTCCGTCCTTATGGTTACAGCCCCGTCCATGCTGATTACCAGCTTGCCATTCTGATTGAAGCCTTCGGAATGGCTCATCACCATGCCCCATCCGGGGCGGTTTGGAGAGCTGCGTTTTCCGGTGAGCGTTGAGCGGAAGGTTATTGTATCGCCCACATAGACCGGCCAGAGCCACTTCAGATTCCGAACGCCGGGAGAGGGGCCGAAATGTGAATTGATGTCAGCATTTCCGGTCAATCGCACCAATTCGGTGCGCCCATTCATAACATTCATGCGCATCCAGACGGAGACCGTATGCCAGCCTGACGCACACAGGGCGCCAAAGTTGCTGTTCGCCGCAGCCTCCTCGCTCAAATGAAAAGGCTGCGGATCAAACTGGCTGGCGAAATCGATAATCTCGTCCCGTTCGAACGTATAGCTGCCGAGTTCCTGAACCATTCCTGGTTGAAGCAGGTCATAAAACCGCCGCCTGCTCATGCCGCTATCTCCGGGTTGGCAACGTCAACCATTCCCATGCCTGTTACCCGCATCACCGACTCATCTCGCTGATTGCGGATGGCATATTCAAACTTGACGATGCCGAGACGCGGGTTGGATTTCGAAATCCGTCTTTCTATAACGGTAGCGGTGCCGGATAGAATGTCGCCGGCTCGCACCGGCTGCAGCCAGCGAACCTCCTCCAGTCCGCCGGAACCCTGTGACGCCGTGTCGAGAAGATAGGCGTCGCACATCATGCGCATCAATATCGAACAGGTGTGCCAGCCGGAAGCGATCAGGCCGCCAACCTGCCTGGCCTGTTCCGACGTCGCGTCGGTGTGGAAGGGCTGAGGGTCGTATCGGCTGGCAAAGGCGATAATTTCTTCTGCCGTGATTGCCCGCGGCTCAAATGTTATTTCCCAGCCAAGTGGGAAATCTTCGTAGGTTCTTGTCATTCAGAAGCTGCCAGATGGCATCGTTGTTCGAAACTCGCTGCAATATATGGCATCGAGAGGGGCGCGACTATGGCCCTGAGTGCGGATCGGCGGGTTGGCAAAATCATGGATTCTCGAACAGCTTTTGCAGGCTTGAGGCCAGTCCGTTCTCCATGAGAAACGTGGTGGCCTGATGGGACAGGTGGCTTGTGTCCAGGTAGAGCGATTGTTTTTTGACATTCCCACGGCACACTTCACCATCGCAAATCGTGTCCACCGGGTTGAAAATCGCATGCGGGTTGCCAGGGGTCAGAAGTTCGGCGAGCTGCTGATTCATCCTTTCAGCCGGTGCCCGGTTATTGTGGGTCTGGCATTTGGCTTCCGGCATAAGGTACCAGTTGAGATTGCCGCAAAGGTGCATGGGTGTGCCGGGATAGGGCACCTGGCCGACAAGCAACATTGGGCGCTCGCGGTTGCGGTCGAGAAATCCTGACAGATCCTTCTCATGCTCCCCCGCCCCGACATAACCGATCCACAGATGAGCCATGACGGCCGGTGTTCGTGGATGTTGCTTGAAGAGTTTCTCGATAGTCGCCCGCAGGGCCGCACAGGTCGGACGGTGCACCGGCGATATTCGATACTCGCCGGTAACGTTGCAAGACGGCGAGACGAGGAGGAGCACGGACTTTCCGTTTTCTTTGCCCCATGCGTCAAAGGCGGAAGTCAGCTGCCTCGCATTTGAATCACCGACGAGAAACAGGTCTGGCTTGCTTGTCGAATGGGCCTTGCCTATTTCACAGCGCGATACGTTGCGGCAGGGTGTGTAGGACGTCTGGGCAGCATTGATTGGGTGCATGATGCGGGTCGGGAGACCGTCGTAAAGCAAGGTCAGGCCGGCGCAGCTGATGCTCACAAACGCCGCACTCAGGACGCCGAAGACGTATGTTCTGTCGTTGCGCTGGGCTGGTCTTCGAAACGGCTTCTCGATGAATTGGTACATCAGGCCAGCCAGCAACACAGCCAAAGCGATGGCGACAAGCCGATCACCGGCAACCATCTCCGGAGCGAGACGGGCGTGAGCAAAGAAGACGAAAATTGGCCAGTGGATGAGATAGAGTGAATAAGATATCAGGCCAATGCTCCGCGTCACCGGGTTTCGTAAGAGCAACTCTACAACGTGGCTGTTTCGGGTTGCGAGGATGAGCGCAACTCCCATGCACGGGAGCAGGGCTGCAAACCCTGGCACCGAAGTTTCTGCGGAAAAGACGAGTGCTGAACAGATGATCATGCCGAGGCCGACTGTCATGGCAATATCGCCCATCCAGCCTGCGGGTTGCCACCGCAACGGGAGCCAGAGAACAGCTCCCCCTATGACGAATTGCCAGATGCGGAATGGTGTCCAAAAATAGGCAATCTTGGGATCCTGGCGCACGACGAGCTCCGCGCTGAGGAGAGAGATGACGGCAAACAGGGTGGAGACCGCCAGTACGCCCTTGAAGCCAAATTGCCTAAAGGTGATCCACAAAAACAGCGGCGCGAACAGGTAATATTGCTCCTCGACCGCAAGCGACCAGGTGTGGAGCAGCGGTCGCAGGGATGAGGCTGTATCGAAGTAGTCGACCCGACCGCCGTAGTAGAAATTTGAGATGCCGAGCGTTGCATGGAACATCTCGCGCGCAAGCTTCTCCAGGTCTGCGGGTGTAAGAAGCAGCAGAGCTACGAGGAATGTGGCGGCAATTGTGAACAGAAATGCCGGGGCCAGCCTGCGTGCACGGCGGGTGTAAAAGGCCTTGAATGAGAAGTCGCCTTGCTGGTTTTCTCGCAACAAAAGACGGGTAATCAAATAGCCCGAGATGACAAGAAAGACATCAACCCCGATATAGCCGCCGGGCATCCAATCGAAACCGGCATGGAAGAAAATGACAAGAGCCACCGCGACGGCGCGAAGCCCGTCGATTTCAGGCCTGTAGGCTGAATCCAGCTTCAATGAACTCCCCCTCTACAGCGGACTCCGTTATGGGTCAGGTGTTGAATTTGAACAGCATGACGTCGCCATCCTGAACAACATATTCTTTACCCTCGTCACGAGCCTTGCCGGCTTCCTTTGCAGCAACTTCTCCGCCCAGTCTGACGTAATCATCGTAGGCAATGGTCTGCGCGCGGATGAATCCGCGCTCGAAGTCCGTGTGAATGACGCCGGCGGCGCCGGGGGCCTTGGTTCCCATGTGGACAGTCCAGGCGCGCGTTTCTTTTGGCCCGGCGGTAAAATAGGTGATCAGGGAAAGCAAGTCGTAGCCGGCACGGATCAGGCGGGTGAGACCGGATTCTGTGAGCCCGTTCATTGCAAGAAATTCGCCTTGCTCCTCTTCGGGCAATTGGGCGATCTCTTCTTCTATCGCAGCGGAGATGACCACCGTGCCTGCACCCTGTTCAGCCGCCATCTTTTCTACTGCTTCGGTGAATGTGTTGCCCGATGCCGCGTCTTCCTCAGCGACGTTGCACACGTAAAGGACCGGTTTTGAGGTCAGCAATTGCAAACCGTTCAGAATAACCAGGTCTTCGGCGGCAATGCCGTCCAGGAGCTTTCGCACGGGCTGGCCGTTCTGCAGCAGATCGAGAGCTGCCTCCATCATCGGCAGGATCATGATGGATTCCTTGTCCTTGCCGGTTGCCCGTTTGCGGGTTTGCTCTATGCGACGTTCCAGGCTGTCCAGATCGGCCAGCATGAGCTCGGTTTCGATGGTCTCGGCATCGGCAAGCGGGTCGATTTTGCCTTCCACATGAGTGATGTCGTCGTCTTCAAAACAGCGCAGAACGTGGACCGTTGCATCGACCTCCCTGATGTTGGCGAGGAACTGATTGCCTAACCCTTCGCCTTTGGAGGCGCCGCGAACGAGGCCGGCAATGTCGACAAAAGAAATTCGGGTCGGAATGCGTTCTTTGGAAGCAGCGATTTCGGCGATTTTTGCCAAGCGGTCGTCGGGTACCGCGACTTCACCCGTGTTGGGTTCAATCGTGCAAAACGGATAGTTTGCCGCCTGAGCAGATGCCGTACGGGTGAGCGCGTTAAAGAGTGTGGATTTGCCGACATTTGGCAATCCGACGATACCGCATTTGAAGCCCATGGAAAATTCCTGAATATGCTCGTTTCACGAAAGCTCTTACAGCTTCCTAATTGTCGTTGCCACCAAACAGTTTTTTCAACATGTCCGCCATCGGACCGCTGGTCGGGGCCTGAGGTTTTGGCCCGGATTTCCGCGCCTGGTGAATATGACTTTGGGCATTCTTTTTTGCCGAAGACTGCCCCTTTGCGCCAGGCGGTTCGCTGGATTGGGTGCGCAAAGCGAGGCGGTTCATGAAACCGGCATCGTCGCCCTTTGCCAAAAGCTCAGCATTGCGCGCAATTTCATCCAGCAGTGGATCGAGCCACACGTGATCGACCTTCGCAAAATCTCCCAGCACATGACCGGTCACCCTGTCCTTGTGGCCCGGGTGGCCAATGCCAATGCGAACGCGGCGGTATTCCTTGCCAAGGTGAGCATCGATAGAACGAATGCCATTGTGTCCGCCGGCGCCTCCGCCAGTTTTGATCCGCACCTTACCAGGCGCGAGGTCCAGTTCATCGTAGAGCACGATGACATCGCACAGGTCGATTTTGTAAAAGCGGACTGCTTCGCCAAGCGATCGCCCGGATTCGTTCATAAACGTGGTGGGCTTGAGCAGCAGAACCTTCTCGCCGCCGATTGATCCCTCGGCCGCCATGCCCTGAAATTTGGCCTTCCACGGTGAGAAATTTTCATGGCGGTGGATTTCGTCCACCGCCATGAAGCCGACATTGTGCCGGAATTTTGCGTATTTGGGGCCAGGATTACCGAGCCCGGCAATAAGCAGCATGGGTTACCCCAATCGGTGGCTTACTCGCCGCCTTCTTCGTCTTCAGCTTCGGACTTCTGACCGGTGATTTCGGTCTCTGGCGCTTCTGGTGCACCCTCTTCCTCGTCTTCCGCATCGTCTGAGCGTAGAGCCGCTGGTGTTGCGATTGTTGCAATCGTAAAGTCACGGTCTGTAATGGTGGGTTCGACGCCTTCCGGCAGGGTGACCGTCGAAATATTGATGGAATCACCTACATTGAATGGCAAAAGGTCAATCTCGAAGCTTTCGGGGATCGACGTTGCCGGAACGTTCACTTCAACGGTATGGCGTACGATGTTCAACACACCACCTGCTTTCAGGCCGGGGCAGTCTTCTTCGTTGACGAAGTGTACGGGAATATCCACGGTCACGATCGTTTTGCCGGAAACGCGGAGCAGGTCCACATGCATCGGATTGTCCTTGACCGGATGCAACTGGTAGTCCTTTGGCAGGACCTGATGCTTGGTTCCGTCGACATCGACGGTCAGGATATTGGTCATGAAGCCTCCGGCAAAGATCTTAAGCGTGATCTCTTTGCGGGGCAGGCCAATGGCCAGCGGGGGTTTCTTGTCGCCGTAAATCACGGCAGGCACCATATCGTTGCGGCGAAGTTCACGTGCGGCCCCCTTGCCAACACGGTCTCGCGCAAGGGCCTTGAGCTCGGTATTGTCGCTCATCATATGCTCCTAAGCGTTGTAGAGGTAGCCTGACCAAAACATCAGGCTCAATGCTTTTCAAACCGGGAAAAAGATCCGGATTTTCGTGTTCAGAAAAAGCACTGACCCGCATTCCCTCCAGGGGTGTCGATGCGGTGCGGGTGCTATAGGGGCAGATGGGCGCTTGTGCAACCCATAAAAGGGGGCGGGAAGAGCGCGGGCCCGGGTTTGGTCAAGCCCGTTCTCTTCGATGAAAGTCGGTCAGGCGGCCTTCATTCCTATGGCCCTGACCTTCTCGATCCAACGGTCCACAACACCCGGTTCAGGTTCACTTGCTCCTGCAAAGTAGGTGACTCGTGAAGGCTTAATACCAATAAAGCCCAGTATCTGGCCATTGAGCTGCCTCAGCAGCGCGTTTTTGTAGATAAAGCGCATCAGCCAGCCGGGAGTATCGGATGTAATGATGACCCGGGCGCTGCGTCCACTCAGCATCGGCTTTGGCATCTTGCCCTTCTTCACCCGGGTATCGAAGGCTCGCCCTGGCAGTAGAGCCCGGTCGAACAGCCCCTTGAGTTTTGCCGGCAGGCCGCCCCACCACATGGGCAGAGCCAGAACAACGTGCTCGCTCCATTCAATGTCTTCGATGACCTTTTCAAGCGACGATTCCAGCGGCTTTATCTTAGAGAAGCCCCCATAGCCAAAATCGCTGTCAAAATTCAGATCATGCAGGTTAGTGACCCGGATTTCGTGACCTGCTGCCTGGGCAGCGCCGGCATAGGCGGCTGCAAAGGTTTTTGACAGTGATGTTTCTGCTGGATGTCCATTGAGGATGTAAATGCGTTTCGGTGTCATGATATTCTCCATAATTGACCACGGTCATTTTATTGACAGAGAAATTGAACGCGGTCAATAAATAATTTGACCGAGGTCAAAAATCGTGACAACAAGAGCTCATGGCGAAGACTGTTCAAAAGAGAACGCTGGAGACACGCAGTCGGCTGATCAGTGCTGCAAACGACCTGATTGCTCAAGGGGGATTTGAAGCGCTGCGGGTGGAAGAGGTCGTGCTGCGTGCGGGTGTTGCAAAGGGCACCTTCTTCGCCCATTTCAAAGACAAAGATGCGCTGATGGATCTTCTTATCGGCGAACGCATAGACGGTTTTCTCGATCAGATAGAAGCGCAGCCCACGCCGCAGAATGTTGCGCAAATGGCGGAGACGTTGATGCCGCTGCTGAAATTCATGGCCTGCGAGCGTTATGTTTTTGATGTCATCTTGCGTCGCTCGGGCGCGGCAGCCGTTGAGGAAATCGGTGCAATAGCCATGACATTCGGTCGGCAGGCAGAAGTTGTTTCTGCATGGCTGTCGGGCGGTTCTTTCCGCAAAGATTTGTCCCCGGAACTGATGGCCGACGGAATTCAGGCCTTCCTTGTTCAGGCCATAGCCCTCGAGTTTTGCGCCTTGCATAGGGGGCAGGGGCTGGGCGATCGCTTCAAGTCCTATCTTCAGGCCTGGCTCATGCCCGTATTTTCGCAATCTGCTGAGCGATAGACGCCCGCCGATCCCGAATGAACCACGGTAAACAGATGGACCACGCTACATGTGTGCGGCAACGGGCGAACCGCACGCATGGACAGAGGCCTTCTTACTGATCGTCGTGTGCGGCAAACGGAGCGGTGCTCAGACGACATTGCCAGACATGTTTCACGCTTAAACTGACCATTGTGGCGGCATGGTCGAGCGCTACAGTGAAAATGTCAGCTCCGGCAGAACGGGCTTTTGGGCTTAGTGCCGCGGTCTTGATCTCGCGTTAATCAGATCGTCAATCAAACAGGCTTGATACTGACTGTTCGAGCGCTGTGCGATTGATCGCCTCACCGAGCAGGTCGGAAATGCCGATGACCCGGATGTTGTGGGCGGCTTCGACAGCGGCAGTGGGCTGAATAGAGTCGGTGATCACCAGCTCCTTCAGCATGGACGATGTAATTCGGGCCACAGCACCTCCGGAAAGCACACCGTGTGAGATATAGGCGGTAACGCTGAGCGCGCCTTCTTTCAGCAGCGCCTCGGCAGCATTGCAAAGGGTGCCGCCTGAATCGATGATGTCATCAATCAAAATGCAGTCTTTGCCACTGACATCGCCGATGACGTTCATGACCTCTGACTCACCGGGCTTGTCGCGACGTTTGTCGACGATGGCCAAAGGTGAATTGACCCGCCGGGCAAGCGCACGGGCGCGCACGACGCCGCCCACATCCGGTGAAACAACCATCAGGTTGTCGACATCGTAATTGGCCTTGAGATCGCGACTCATTACAGGAACGGCAAAGAGATTGTCTGTCGGTATGTCGAAAAATCCCTGGATCTGACCAGCATGAAGATCCAAAGTCAGCACGCGATCGGCGCCCGCTTCAGTAATCAGATTGGCGACCAGTTTCGCTGAAATTGGTGTGCGCGGGCCGGGTTTCCGGTCCTGGCGTGCATATCCAAAATACGGCAGTACTGCGGTAATGCGCTTTGCCGATGAACGGCGCGCCGCATCGATCAGGATAAGCAGTTCCATCAGATGGTCGTTAGCGGGATACGACGTGGACTGGAGGACAAATACATCCTCTCCACGAACGTTCTCGTTTATTTCGACGAAGATTTCCTGATCTGCGAAGCGGCGCACGACACAATTTCCCAATTTGGTATCGAGATATTGTGCAATGTCCTCGCTCAGGCGGCTGTTGGCGTTTCCCGAGAAGAGTTTCAACGGTCCTGAGCTCCGGACTCCAGATGATCTGGCGGTGTCTTAGCAACGGTTTGCTTGCAGCGCAAAACTGCAATTTCCATTGCGGCCGATTTTCACGGATTATCCAAGGCTTTGTGAGCCATTACGACAGATTTGAGCCGCTTGCAGCAACAAATACTAAAGCGTGATGAAGTCCAGCTCATGTCGCGACAAGGCCTTCGGCTTGTCTTCTGTAGTCAGATAGGTGTGACCGAGACACATGGCGGTGCCGCTGTCGCTGTCCATGATGATCATGTGCGCGAACAGGCTCATATCCGGTTCGATGGGGTACTCGTTGTTGCGATAAAACATTGGGCGATCCATCCAGCACGGCGAGAACACGGCTCCGAGGCTGTATCCGCAGGCGTTAAGTCGGTGTCGCGAGAGCCCTGCCGCATCCATTACACGCACGTGGGCATCGTAGACGTCGCCAAAGTTGTTTCCCGGGCGCATGGCTTTTTCAACGGCCAGCAACGCATCGCGCGCAACGTTGAAAAGCGCCTCGTGTTCTGGTTTCGGTTTGCCGATCACCAGGGTGCGCATCATGGCGCAGTGGTAGTGGGCGAAGGCGCCGGCCCATTCGAGGGTCAGCTGATCATTCTTTGATAATTTCCTCTTGCCCGACTTGTAGCGGCATAAAAGTGCATCCTCGGCCGACCCGATGATAAACTCGTTGCCGGCATAGTCGCCTCCGCCTTCGAAAACGGCTCCCTGCATGGCTGCCAGGATCGCACCTTCGTCGGCCCCTGCCTTCACAGTCTCAAGCGCTGCGTCAAGTGCGTCATCAGCCAGCTTAGCTGCCTTTCGGATATGCTTTTTCTCTTCGTCGCTTTTGATGATGCGTAGCGCTGCCACGAGGTTCGATGCGTCAGACAACGTGGCGAAGGTCTGGAGAGTCTCGTCGACCCGCTTGCCGTTGAAGGCAGTTAGACCAACGGTGTTATACTCAACGCCTATTTTCATGCCCAGCAGACCCATCTCACCGAGCAGATCGCGCAGGTCGGTTGCCGGATGGGCAATAGCGCCGTCTTTCCAGATAACAATGTTTTCCAAATTTGAGGTATGG
>CALIOE010000031.1 GCA_938044775.1 uncultured Rhizobiaceae group bacterium | reverse complement strand
GGTCGGGCAGATGTTGCTGATCAACCGCAAGCTTTCAGGCACAGTGGAGCCGGGCCCGCGACAGATGTCTCCCAAGAGCTGGATCATCGTCGCGCTGCCCATCTTCCTCGTTGAAGGGTTTTACGTCCTCCTTACCAATGTCGATATCCTGATCGTCGGCTATTACCTACCACCGAGCGAAGTGGCCATCTACTTCGCAGCCGTCAAAACGCTGGCGCTGGTTCACTTTGTCTATTTTGCGGTGAAGGCCGGAGCTGCTTACCGGTATTCCCAATATTACACAGCCGGTGATATGCCGCGCTATGAGAGCTTTGTTCGCGAAACCATCAAATGGACATTCTGGCCCTCTCTCCTGATGGGCGTGTTGATGCTGCTGGCAGGCGGCTTTCTGTTGCGGCTGTTTGGGCCCAACTATGACAGCGGTTATCCGCTGTTGTTCATTTTGTTGCTCGGGATCATAGCGAGAGCGTCTGTCGGACCGGCCGAGAGTGTGCTGACGATGTCAGGTCAGCAGAATGTATGTGCCGCAGTTTTCGGCGTCACGCTGCTTGTTAATGTGGTTCTCAATCTCTCTTTGATCCCCGTCTATGGACTTGCCGGCGCGGCAACGGCAACAACGCTTGCCTTGATGTTCGAAGCGGCAGCACTTTACGCGATAACGCTGAGACGGCTCGGCCTGCGCATGTTTGTCTTCACCTCTGCTCAGTCGCAACCTGCAGAGGCTGGCTGAGCCATGGGAGTGTTCGAAGACGTCTTGTCCCAGACCAGCCGCAAGCCAGGTGGGATTTCGGCTGTACTTGAACGGCGCGTGCGCGCCCGGTTGCCTCACTGGAGTGCCAGCCAGACATCCATGACGTCGCATCTGTGGGAGCTCGACCTTATCCCGACGGCAGAACTTCACACCATCGTTCACGATGTCAGGGAACTTGCCGGGCGCTGCATTGATCGCAATCTGTTTTTTGAACCAGAAGTGCTGACGGCTACATGGCCGCGTCTTACAAGCTCCATTGCACCAAAGGGAGCCTGGGTTCTCGCACTTTGGGAAACCACGCCCAAAGCGCGGCGATTGCGCCTTTCGATGCCGGTCAGCGTCGTCAAAACCGGCTTTCCGCGGCAACGGGTTATGCAGGTCCTGTCAAATGACTTTTTCACACTGGGCACACCTTTGATAGACAAAGCGGTTGCAGAAGAGGCGATTGAGACCCTGCTGCGTCTCCTGGCTGACCCCAAAATCGACTTGCCGAAAGTCATCGACTTCCGCCATTTGCGCAAGGATGATCAGGCGCTGTCGCTGCTGTTGAATGCCGCCGCCAGTCTTGGGCTTCCGGTGGCAAACTGCCGCGAACACGAACGTGCGGCATTGCGAAAGCCCCCTGGTGCGCCGGAAACCACAACCAGATCCCTCAGCGCCAAGCGGGCGCGCGAATACCGTCGGCAAATGCGGCGCCTGGAAGAGAATGGTCAGACCGAATTTGAGATTGCTCAACATGAGGACGACATTCTTGATGCATTTGAGGGCTTTCTGACGCTCGAACTGCTGGGTTGGAAGGGGCGTCGGGGCACGGCTCTTTACAATCAAAAGAGGGTGGCGGCTTTCTCGCGGCATGTCGTGGCGGGTCTGGCCGCATCTTCAGGTTGTGAAATATTCTCACTGAAGCAGGACGGACGCGTCATTGCCGCGCTGATAATGCTGGGTCGCAACGGTCACTTCTACACGTGGAAGATGGCTTATGATGAGAGCCTTTCGGCCTTCTCTCCCGGCGTTCAGATCATGTTGAAAGCCGGCGAGACCTTGCTGGAGCGTGACGACTTTGTTGAAGCGGACAGCCTTGCAGTTGCCGATCACTGGATGATGAATCACCTTTGGCCGGACAGGATTGCCATGCAAGATCTGGCGATCGCGGTCGACCCCCGCGCCGACTCCCTCTTGCGCAAGCTGGTGGCAGGAAAGAAGCGCCAGGATCGAATGAAGCAAATTGGCAGGCTCTGGCTCGAAAAGGTCCGTCGGTTCAGAACTGCAACCTCCTAGACGGTTTCTGCCTTTGCCTGGTCCCGGAACAATCGCCGGATCACCTTGCCGCTCGTGGTCAGCGGCATTTCGCTGACGAACTCGATTTCGCGTGGATATTCGTGAGCTGAAAGACGGGTTCGGACAAACTGCGCGATTTCACCACGGAGATGGTCGTCCGGTAAGAAACCTTCTTCAAGTACAAGATAGCATTTCACGATCTCGGTGCGCACAGGATCAGGTTTTCCAACGGCGGCGGCCAGTCGAACGGCAGGATGACCGATGAGACAGTCCTCGATCTCTCCCGGACCAATTCTGAATCCTGCGGAGGTAATGACATCGTCATCCCTGCCGAAAAAGTGCAGGTATCCGTCGGCGTCGCAGACACCCTGATCGCCGGTGGCCATCCAGTCACCGATAAATTTCGATGCCGTCGCCTCCGGTCGATTCCAGTATTCCAGAAACATCACCGGGTGAGGACGTTTGACGGCTATCTGACCGTTCTCACCGGACTCGCAGACCGAGCCATCCTCGCGAATGACGGCAACGTGTGAACCAGGCGTCGGCCGACCCATGGCGCCGGCTCGAGCAGTTCCCAGGGCACTGCAGGATGTCACGATCAGATTGCATTCGGTCTGTCCATATCCCTCGTTCACGGTTATGCCCAAAGCTTCCCGGCTCCATTCGAATGTCTCTTTGCCAAGCGCTTCGCCACCTGAGAAAACAGTGCGTAGGCCGATGTCGAACCGATCCTGTGGCCGGTCAACACTTTTCATGATCTTTAGGGCTGTCGGAGGGATAAAGCAGTTGCGGATTTTTGCGCGCTCAATCAGCTCGAACGCTGCCTCAGGATTAAACTTGCGCGTTGAGTCACAAACCACCGGTATCCCCAGCTTCAGACCTGGCAGCAGAATATTCAACAAGCCGCCGGCCCAGGCCCAGTCCGCCGGCGTCCATAACCGGTCCCCGGCTTGCGGAGCAAACTCATGAAGCACCTGGAAACCCGGCATGTGACCGGCGAGCACACGATGACCATGTAGAGCGCCCTTGGGAGGGCCTGTAGTGCCCGAAGTGAAAACCATGAGGGCAGGCGTATCCGGTCCGGTTCTTTCGGTGCTGAAGTCCGGGCTGGCGTCGTGTATAACGCCGTCGAAGTCGTGCGCATCGCCACTTCCGCCGTCGATGCACAAAATGATATCAAGGTCGGGAAGTTTGTGACGGATGGCCTGAAGTTTCGCAAGGCCGTCTGAATTTGTGACAATCGCCCTGGTGCCTGAAAATGCCAGTCGGTACTCGAGCGCGTCAGGTCCGAATAGCAAAGCCAACGGGATTGCAATCGCTCCCATTCGGTAGGCTGCCAAATGGGTTACAACGACTTCGGGACACTGGGGCAAAAGCAAGGCGACCCGATCTCCCCTGGTCAATCCGTTCGTCCTTAACGCGCTGGCCAGGCGTTTGGATCTGTCCTGAAGCGAACCGTAGGTCGTCGGCCTTAGCCGGTGATCAGCCGTCAATTCCAGCAGGGCTTCCCGGTCTGGTTCTGCGTTAGCCCAGGTGTCACAGGCATAGTCTGCGATGTTGTAGTCGGCTGGAATGTTCCAGCGAAAATTCCGGCACAGTTCTGCGTATGTGGATTGTTTTTCCAGATACATGGGTGGAGCCTCAATTCTGCGCTGCAGCTTTATTCGCAAGACGAGGATGCCTTTTGTCTGCTCCGTTTGGCAAGCAAAAGGCAAAACCTCATTGTTGCCAGCAGGATCACCGCTCTAACTTCCCCTTTTGCTGAG
>CALIOE010000030.1 GCA_938044775.1 uncultured Rhizobiaceae group bacterium | reverse complement strand
GCACTCGTTGGGCTGGTCGTCTTCAAAAGTGAGAGTCAGTCGGCGCAGCTGGCTTACATCATGGCGATGGCCGCACTCCCTGTTGTCTACGGCGCGCGTTTCGTCCGCCCCCTGTTGCCGGGCCTGATGGCGGCCGTGGTCCTGGTTTCCCCGTTGCTGATCTATCCGCTTGAGAAGGTGCTGGTGAACTTTGACACACCCGCTCTGAAACAATATTCCGTCCTCCATCGTGTCGAGCTGTGGAAGGGCTATGTGGATCTCATCGCTGAAAAACCCGCCCTCGGCCGGGGAGCGAAATCGGACCGTCACCTGGGCAAGACCGGCAGGGCTGCGGTGCATGCAAAGGCCATGGGATTTCCGGACACCACCAGTTCACCACATAATCTGGCGCTGGAGATCTGGGTTAATTTTGGTCTTCTCGGCGCGGCGTTTTTTGCGGCCATGCTGGCCAGCATTGGCTGGATGATTTCCCGGATGCCTGACAGGAAAGCCGCTGCAGTAACCATTATGTGTGTCTGCGCGTTTACGGCGTCGATGTTTCATTCATCGGCCTTGCAGAGCTGGTTACTGGGTACGTTGGCAATTGCTTTCGCGGTGCCGTTTGCTGCTGATGTGTCGCAGGATGATACAAGTTCCGCTTGATCAGCGCCGACCCGTGTCAGTGAAAATCGCGGCTCTTGGGAATGATGCGTACATTGCGTGGATGTCGATTTGTATTGATCGCCACCGGTCTGACAGGAGTCTGCGGCGGCGGGTTTGGCTGCACGGGACCGCTCCGGTTACTGTCGGGTCCATAGCGCTTCGCGTCGGGTGAATCGATTGGCCAGCCGTCCCGCTCAACCTGCGGGTTTTTCACTTCGTCTGCATGGGATAGTGGCACAAGCTCCGCGTTTACCGGCGTCCTGCGTCGTCTTGTTGGCTCGGGCTTTCCCGTCGGGCTTTTATGAATTTGATTGGTGTAAGCCGGGACATCGTTTTCGGTTGTCTTGTCCGGCGCAGCCAGTTTTTCAGTCTTGCGTTTCGCGGAAGAGGCATCAGGCAGTGGTGACTTCACGTGGTCCGCATTGGCAAAAGTGAGTTCGAACTCGTCATCTGACAGGGTATCAAGATCCAGTGTCCGGTCGATCACTTCTTGCGCAACCACATGAATGATATCGCCTTCGCGCTGCACCTTACCACGCACGGCGATAAGGCGCCCGTTCATGATCGTGCGCCGGTGCCGGGTCATGATTTTGCTCCACACAACAATGTTGGCGGTCCCGGTCTCGTCTTCCAGCGTGATGAAAACAACGCCCTTTGCTGTGCCCGGCTTTTGCCGTACCAGCACCACTCCGGCGATGGTTACCCATTCATTCTGGCGGGTTTTGAAAAGATCTTTTGCGGTAAGCGTGCGTCTCGTTTTGCGGTGTTTTTGCTTCGGGTCAAGGCTGGGGATACCCCGTTCATAAAGCGGGCGCAGCAATGCCATGGGATGGGCCTTGAGAGAAAGGCGGTGGGTTTGGTAGTCAATCACGACATGCTCGCGCAGCGCCATTTCCGGCAGGGCAACATCGGGATCGGGGCCAAGTGCGCTTGTTTCCGCCTTCACAAATAACGGCAATTGATGGTCGCTCACCATGCCGCGTACGGCCCATAGTGCCTGCCGTCGATCAAGGCCCATGGACCGGTAGGCATCTGCAGAAGCCAGCCGCTCCAGAACGGCTACTGACAACCCCGTGTGCCGGCGCACTTCATCAGGCGTCTGATACATCCGATCGCGCCGTGTGGTAAACATTCTCATTTCTTCTTCTTTCAGACCGGTCACCTGGCGGAAGCCAAGACGTACGGTAAAGCGGCCATCTGCACTTTCCTCTTCGAGAATATTGTCCCAGTCGCTTTTGTTGATATCGATCGGGCACACATCAATGTCGTGTTCGCGGGCATCCCGGACAATCTGTGCCGGGGCGTAAAAACCCATGGGCTGGGAGTTCAAAAGCGCGGCACAAAAGACGTCCGGAAAATAGTATTTCAACCAGGATGAGACATAGACAAGTTGCGCAAAACTGGCCGCGTGGCTCTCGGGGAAACCATAAGAGCCAAAACCTTTGATCTGCTCAAAACAGTTTTCCGCAAACTTTGTGTCGTAACCGCGGGCGATCATACCGCTGACCATCTTCTCCTGCAGCAAGTGTATTGTGCCCACATTTCTGAAGGTTGCCATAGCTCGGCGCAGCTTGTTGGCCTCTTCAGGTGTAAAGCCGGCACCCTTGATGGCGATCTCCATAGCCTGTTCCTGAAACAGGGGGACGCCCAGTGTACGACCAAGCACTCTTTCAAGCTCGTCCGACTCACCGTGTTCAGGAGAGGGGCTCGGATAGGAGACCTCCTCAATTCCGTCACGCCGCCGCAGATAGGGGTGTACCATGTCGCCCTGAATAGGGCCGGGTCGCACGATGGCGACTTCAATGACCAGGTCATAAAACGTAACCGGTTTCAACCGCGGCAGCATGTTCATCTGGGCCCGGCTTTCGACCTGGAAAACGCCAATCGCATCGGCCCGCTGCAACATGCCGTAAACCCGCGGATCTTCTTTTTCGATATTCGCCAGTGTGTAACGCTGACCGTAATGTTTTTGGATCTCGGCAAAGCATTTGGCGATACAGGTGAGCATGCCGAGTGCCAGCACGTCGACTTTCAGCATACCAAGTTCGTCGATGTCATCCTTGTCCCACTCGATGAAGGTGCGGTCTTCCATGGCAGCATTGCCAATCGGGACAAGTTCTTCCAACGGATCCTCGGTAAGCACGAAGCCGCCCACATGCTGCGACAGATGGCGCGGGAATCCGAGCAATTGCTGGGTCAGCTCCACCGTCATATGCAGCAGTGGGTCGCTCAGATCCAGCCCCGCTTCCTTGATGTGTTCAACCGGAATTTCCGTGCCCCATGAGCCCCAGACGGTGGAGGCAAGGGCAGCGGTTACGTCCTCCGACAATCCCATCACCTTCCCTACCTCCCGTACGGCGGAACGGGGGCGGTAGGTGATAACAGTGGCAGCGAGTGCCGCTCGATGGCGACCATAGCGCTGATAGATGTGCTGGATAACCTCCTCGCGGCGTTCGTGCTCGAAGTCCACATCGATGTCAGGCGGCTCCTTGCGCTCCTTTGACAGGAAGCGCTCAAACAAGAGGGAGGATTCTTCCGGGTTTACCGCAGTGACATTCAGATAATAGCAGACCGCGGAATTGGCCGCCGATCCGCGCCCCTGACACAGGATCCCGGCCTTTCGGGCATAGGCAACAATGTCGTGCACCGTAAGAAAATAGTGGGCGTAGTCGAGTTCCTCGATCAGAGCCAGTTCCTTGTCGATCAGGGTTTGCACCTTTTCCGGTACCGAATCGTCGAACCGTGCAGCGAGCCCTTTTTCGACAAGGTCTTCAAGATGTCCCTGTGCTGTTTTACCCGGTGGTACAGGTTCATTCGGATAATTGTATTTCAGTTCGTCCAGGTTGAAATTGCACAGGCCGACAATGTCTTGCGTGGCCGAAAGCGCCAATGGATAGTCCTTGAAAAGCCGTAGCATTTCATGGGACGGCTTCAGGTGACGTTCGCCATTTGCCTCCAGCAAAAACCCTGCCTCGTCCATCCGGCAGCCTTCCCGAATGCAGGTAACGACATCCTGCAAAGGGCGTCTGTCAGGGTGGTGATATAGCGCTGCATTGGTGGTCACCAGCGGTATGTCAAACCGCTCTGCAAATTGTGCAACAGCCCGCATCCGTTTGCGGTCATCGCCGCGAAAAAGCCAATGCAGCGCAATCCACAACCCAGCCGGACTGGCGCTGGTGAGAGCGTCCAGCATGGTGGCCAGATCATCACGGCGTTCCGCAAAATCATCGGGTGGCAGAACGATCAGTATCTGACCCTCTGCGCGGGCAACAAGGTCGCAAAGTGCGATATGACATTCGCCTTTCGGTGCTGCGCACTTTCCATCGGAGAGCAGTTTGCACAACCGCCCATAGGCTTTGCGGTCGGTTGGATAACACAGGCATGAAAGCCCATTGGTCAGGTCAATGCGGGCGCCGACCAGCAGCTTCAATCCTTCGCGCTTTGCTTCCGCATGGGCCCGTACAACGCCGGCCAACGTATTGCGATCAGCAATGCCGATGGCTGTGTGTCCAAGAGCCTTGGCCTGAAGCACCATTTCACCGGGATGGGATGCGCCGTGCAGAAACGAAAAATTGGTGACACATTGCAGCTCCGCATAAGCGGGCGCTTCCGGAGCAGGAGGAGGCGCAGCGTTTTGGCGCGGTTTCCTTGCCGGCCGCCTGAACGGGATCAGAGGATTTTCACGCGGGCGGGACATTAAAACAGCCCGTGCACAAACCAGCTCAAGGTGGTGATGAATTCCTGTTCCTGTACATCTTCCCCTTTGCTTTCCAGGTTGTTGTCGTTGGCGGTCAGCGGCTTTTCCTGTTCTAACGGTTCCTGCTTGATCGACCGGAAAATCCAGTAGCGCAGGCCCTCTGTGTCTTCCACATCGTAATAGTCACGAAAGCTGGCACTGGGTTTGGACTTCAGGTTGTCGTGCCACCATTCCGGCAAAATACGTTCCGGCCCGCGCGACCGCACCACGCGGCGCAGGACCTTGCGCCAGATAAACTGGGCAGGCGGGCTGTCCGGCAGTTCGGCGGTGACTTCCGCCGGTTCGGGTCGGGTCAGAAGCCGCAGCGGACGGGGTGACCAGATCGGCTGCACCTGCTCCCAATCCTGCCATAGGACCTGTGCTGTGATCAGCGCTGATTGCTGGGCCCGTTCCGGCACGTGGCTGGCCCGAGGAGCCAGTTTGCTGACGGCCTGTTGGCCGGTGCGGTTGGTGATGATATCAGCAAAGGCGGCAAGCGAAACCGACGCCTGCTCCCCGGCATGACTCTCTATCATGTCATGTTGACCGGGTGTAAAAGGTTCTGTTCCCATCGCGGTCAGCACGAAAAGATCAATGCCGTAGCCGCAGTCGATCTGATCCAGCTTGTCGGCAAACAGCCGTTTAATATCGGGCGCCATGCGCGAAGGCGAAGACAGGTAAACCGTCACATCCCCGGTCCCGCCATCGGCCCGATACCCGGTCAGACGGAAACAGCGGCCGCCCCGCCCGGCCTTGGTCAGCATGGCGCAAAGCTGCGGCAGTAAGTTTTCCAGCGCCAGCCCGATGGCTTCCTGTTCCAGCGCCAGGTCGGGGCAGGGCAGGCTTGCCCGAAACGTTTCAGGCACCTTGATATAATGCAGCGGCTCAGCCACGGCTCCCGACAGTTGGTCAAGTCGCCATTGTACGGATTGCGCCATGGCGACGGAATTTTTCTTGCGGCGGTTTTCCTTGCGATCCCGGAATCGTCGCTCCAGCGCGATGCGGGGCAGGGTGCGTACATCGCCAATCCGTTTCAGACCAAGACGGTTGAGCAGCGTCACACTTTCATCATCCAGCCGCAGCGCCTGAACCGGTAGAGCATCCAGCATGTCGGATCCGTGCCCGGACGACAGGATGTGAACTTCCTGTGCGCCATGATTCACGAGGGCGGTAGAGGCTGCCACATTATCGCAAAGCGCAAGGCGTGTCGTGAGGCCCATACGCGCAAGCCGTTTGCGGATATCAGTCAGCATCTCCTGCTCGCCGCCAAACAGGTGATCGCAGCCCGTCGTGTCGAGCACAAAGCCGTCGCCATCGTGGATGGCCACGGCGGGTGAATAGCGCAGCATCCAGTCAGCAAGGGCTGAAAGAGCCCTATGGTCGGCCGCCCTGTCATGTTGTTCGATACGGATCTCAGGCATCATCGATCGCGCATCCGTAAGCTTCATGCCCGGCCACAGTCCTTCGGCAAGAGCGTCCGGACCGATGGCGCTGATCAGCGTGCCCTTTGCCCCCTGTTGCACAAGGACAAGCGGTCCGTCCGGACTGTCGTTCTGCTCTGTTTGGGCATGGGCTTCTTCATCCCACCAGGGCTTTGAATTCAGTTCGGTCTTCCGCCGGGCGTTGAGAAAACGTTCCATCGGAAAATAGGGCAGCCGGACAAAAAGAATGCGTCTGTTCATCCCAAACGATCCTCCATGGGTAGGATGTGTTGCGTTGATTTCGAGTTTCCGGGCGTTCTTCCATGGCTGGCAGGGTGCGACCGCCGCGGGCCCGGGGAAGAGCCACAAACCATGTGGGCAGGCCGGGGCCAAACGGATCAAGCGGGTCCTCCACACCCGGCGTGGATGTGATCTGCCAGCGGGTCAGTGCGGCTGATCCGCGCCCACCATCACTTTGCGAACTCATCAGCAGGCAGGGTGTCTTACGGGTTTTAGCAAGCAGCGAAAGACGGCGTGAGCCGGTAAAATTCGGCCGCGGACCCTCCCCGATCACCGCTGCCACACCCTTGGTCTTGAGCGCCTCTTCGAGGGCAAAATGCAGGTGTAGCGGATGGTTGACCCTGGCAAAGACAATTTGTGCAGGCGATATGCCATAGCGTTCCAGCCCGAAAGCATAAAGATGTCCATAATCACCAACCTGCTGCGCCGTAACGCACCAGATGATTGGTTGCGAGGAGCGAAGGCGTGACAGAAGCCCGAAGGTAAAGCCTGTCAGTGATGGCATGTTTGACGGATAAAGCGGCTCGATTTCGTGCAATCCGGCCCGGCTCAATCCAACCTCGGGCAGACAGGAATCCACCGCATCGACCCCGCTTGTCCAGGCTGGTATATCGCCTGTATCGGCAATCTCAGCCTTTACTCCGCCCATATTACGTAAAGTCTCAAGCGATTCAGGTAATATGGGTGATGGCAGGTTTTCTGACTCGTAACCTGTTGTTTTTGAAGTGAAAATGTCTTCAAAAAACTCCTTTTTACGTGTCTGCATAATCCCTCTCCTTGCGTCAGAAAGTGATTATGTTCCTATTTTGTTCTAATTGCGAGTCATAAATTCCTATTTGAGATGGGGAAGGGGCACCATTGCGGTGTTCACATTGTCCGCAGGCTCAGCAGCCTCATTTAGGAGAGAAGACCGAACCATTGGTTTCGTCAGATAGCGAGGAAATCAACTTTGCGGACCTCAGGCAGCAAGAGAGGCCTGTTTCAACCAGGATTGGAAATGCGGCTCGAAGCTTGAGCGTTGCTGATTCACCAGCGCCAGGGCCTGCCCGCCTGCCGCCGCGAAATCGTTGGAATTTGCCAATGCCAACTCAGCACGCCGCGCAACTTCTGTCGCGAAATCAGCATCGGCCACGTTGATCAGCTGAGCGGTCAAGTTGAGACCTCGATACAGGTTTTCAATCTGCGGATAGCCACTCAGCCCCAAGACATTTGTGCCGAACGCCATGGGGCACACATTGGCATGAAACCGCATGCCCATAACAAGATCGGCGGAGCGGTAAACGCAAAGACTCCGCCGAGCCGCAGCATCACCGCTCCCATAGGAAGCCACGATCAAACGATTGCGCCGTAAGCGATCATCCAGAAAACCGATAACCTGGGAAATGATTTCCAGATCGCGAAATATGTGGGGTACAAAACAGAATTGTGACTGAGGAATGCGTTCTGCCAGAGCTGCAATCGCGTTTGCGAATTCACGAGCAAACGCCAGTTGATTTTCAAATCCCGCAAAGCGTATTTCGGCCATGTCACAAGCCAGGTTGATGGCAATGCGTCGCAAACGGACTTCCGGATTCCAGAGTTCAAAATCTCCGGGATCCGGTACAAAAAACCCATGGTCCGGCAGATCATGCACCCGGTCCGCATAGGCTGGGCCGATATGGTGCCGCAGGTTATCGCGGGCGCCATCGTTACGGACGCTGACAAGATATTGCTCAGAACTCAAAAGCCGATCGAGAAAGGTCGTGAAGCGTTTGCGCGATTTGCAAGGAACGCCCTGCCCCGGGTCAACACCGAGCGCGTTAAAGAAAACCGGTACTTTGATCCGATCAAACAATTCCTGGTTGATGGCGATCGAAGTTCCGGTAGGTGAATCGTCAACCCACAGTTCAAAATAGTTGCCTCCGCCAATGATGAGCATGTCATGAGTGTTGATGAGCTCAACCAGTGCCTCATCCCATTGGCGTTCGCGCCAGTAGAACTCCCTTATCTCCAGATTTGTCCAGGTCACCGTTGCATTGACCTGTCGCTCAAACCAGGGTCTGAAGCCCAAGTGATTGGCGTTGTCGCCAATATTGCCATTGAAGCTTGCGATATGCAGAAGGCGAAGGGGCGATGACATGCTTGCTCAATCTCAGTGTGGGGAGAGTGTAGGAGGAGTTACTGAACCTGATGTCTCAGGTCCCACTGGTCTCCTCGTTTCACCCACAGATGAGGCGAACGGAACCGATCGACCGTTTCCCAGAACGCGCTATCGGTCAAACCAACATAGTCGAGAAAATCAGCATAATACCGATCCGGGAATTCCTGCTCGTACTTCTTCACCAGATGGACCGCCTCATCACGAGTGATCTTATCGTTCCGAACTTCCTGTGAGGCATCATAAGTGGCGCGTCCGATGCCGAACTTTATCAAGGTCGTAAAGTAGTGGAACATGTCAATCTTGTCGTCGATGCTCGAGTATTTTGAATAGGTCCCTGGAGTGCGTTCCAGGTTTGCCTGAAAGCCGGTATTCTCAGCGGCATAATAGTAGCATTCCTGGGGGTCCCACTTCTGATAATAGCCCAGGTAATGCACCTCGACTCCCTTACGGGCGAGATCATCGGCATCCGGTGGAATGTATGGGGTGAAGTCATTCAGGGCGTATCCGTGGATCTTCATGATGTCTTTGACGGAAACGCCGCCCAGCATCAATTCCTGCGGGTCCTGTGCGGTAAAGAATTTCCGATCCATTGTCGGAACATAATTGTCGTCCGGATCGTTGCCGTACTCCGCCTGGTTTTCACCATACATCACCAGTTCAACGCCGAATTTTGCTGCCATGAGCGGGCCAATAATGCGTTGGCCCACAATGAATGGCTGGAACGGGTGCAGGAGATTTGTAAATGCGAGTCTGGTCAGCAACCGGTGTAGCTTGCCGTTAGGGGTAAACAGAATGTTGTCGTGTCCGCCAACATGGCACCAGGCCTCAAAGTTTTTCCAGCCGATATCAGTATAGAGATGAGGAGCCCATGTAACGGTTAAGGGGTTCATGCCATATCGGTACTTCAGGATATGAGACGTATAGGCGCTGTCTTTGCCGCCGCTGCCGGGAACCACAACATCATAGCCGCCGCCGGTTTTGCGGTAGCGGTCAAGAACAGCGACCAATTGGTCTTCGCGCTTCTGCCAATCAATCTGCTGCTCTTTTACCTGGTGATAGCGGCAGGCGTCGCATATTCCGTCAGCTCCGAATCCAATTGTGCTCTTTGCTTCATCCTTGGTGTGTTTGAATTCAACGGTCGAACTCGGCCGCTGGTTTGAAATGACGCACGACTTGCAGAAGACCACCTCTTGAGGCAGGCCGTAGTAAGCTTCAGGTAGTTCGCTTGTCACGTTTGTGGCCTCGCTATCCGACAAATTTTTCGAGCATAATCAGTCCGTCCGGACCGCTTTTTTCCGGATGAAACTGAGTCGCAAACAGTGATCCTTTTCCAACGGCTGCAGCAAAGGTCTGCCCGGCAAAATTCGATGTCGCAACGGTATGAGGGCCGCGACTTTGAGCATGGTAAGAGTGAACGAAATAGAACCGCGAATCATCTGTAACATCGGCCAGCAATTCACCGGCCAGGCCATCTACATGGTGCGATTTGGTGAGCGGGAGCCAGTTCACATTCGGTAGTCGCGCGGACTGTACTCCCGCGGCCCTGACGTCGAACTTGTCGATCTGACCTGGAATGACGCCCAGTCCTTCGTGATTTCCGAACTCGCTCGAATGCTCAAACAGGAGCTGCATGCCGGCACAGATTGCCAGCAGCGGTTTTTCGTCCGCAATGGCGCTGAAAACCACTTTGTGAAGGCCCTTTGCCAGAAGCGCAGCCTTGCCAAAGGCGAATGCGCCGACGCCGGGGAAAATTATTCTCTCGCATCTCATCAAAGTGTCGGCACTGTCTGAAACGACGGGCGTTGCACCAACATATTTGAGAGCATTCGCAATACTCCGCAGGTTCCCCACGCCGTAATCAATGACTCCGATGTTGATCATGCTGCAGCGTCCGCAATGGCTGGATTTGCCGTGTGCTCGATCAGCTCCGCCGGGCTTGCCTGCCCATAGTGAAGTACCGAGGCAACTGCGACTGCACCAGGGAGGTGACCGGACCTGATCAGAGCATTCAGATGCCCGGGGTTGCCGTAGCCTCCGCTCAGGATCACCGGACACGATGTAACGGAGTTTGCCGCCGTCAACAGATCAAGGTCAAAGCCCTGTCGCGTTCCTTCCTGATCGACTGACGTGAGCAGGATTTCACCCACCCCGGCGGCTTCGAGCATCTGAATCCAGTCAAGTACATCAAGGCCGGTCGGCTCACGGCCGTTGTCAACATAGGCTTGCCATAATCCGTCGACCTGGCGCTTGGCTTCTACAGACCCGACAATGCATTGCGACCCGAACCGACTCGCAATCTCGCCGACCAAAGAGAGGTTTTTTACCGCACCAGTGTTGATGGCCACTTTGTCGGCGCCCGCTGCCAGAGCAGATGACACGTCTTCAAGGCTGCGCAGGCCTCCACCGATAGTGATGGGTATGAAAACCTTCTCGCAAGCTTCTTCGAGAATGTGAAACAGATTGTTCCGGTCATAGAGACTGGCGACCGCATCCATGAAAATGATCTCGTGAATCCCGGCTTTATAATAAGCTTCGGCAAGCTCAAGTGGGTTCCCGACTTTGCGCAACCCCTCCATTCGAATGCCCTTGATCACCCATTCATTTTTTACGTCCAGCCTGGCAATAATTCGCATGGATCGCTCTCTAGCTGGCTTCGCGAAATGCAGATTGCATGAGCATCTGCTCCGCCGCTTCAAAGTCAGCCTGGTTGTCGATGTCGATGGAGTATTCTTCCGGCATTTCGACACAACCAATCGACTCAGCGGACAATCCACCGCTGCTCAGGATTGCTTGGGGAGAAAAGACATAGATCGCGCCGTTGGGGCGAACAGTTTCCGGCAAAGACTGACGGTTGGAAAAACAATAGTCGGGGCGGGAAACCGGTATGAAGCGGCCATCCTTTTGCACACCATATTTCAGGATGCTGCGGTCCGCTTTAACCACCGACATGACGAGCCCAAATCTTCCTTCCCTGTAAAGCGCTATCGCGTTGCGAAGGTCTTCATCACGACGCAGGGGTGACGTGGCCTGCATAAGGACGGCGATCCCGGGCAATGTGTTTCTTCGGTTGAGATGCTGAAAAAGATGGACCAGTACCGGAGAAATCGACGTCTGGTCGCCGGCAAGCTCAGCTGGTCGTTTCACCACCTGGCAGGCTGTTGGCCCGCGCCAGTCTAATACGTCGGGAATGTCGGTTGAAATGGAACAGCGTCCGAAAACGCGCAGCGCCTGATCCACGCTGTGACGGTAAAGCGGTTTGCCGGCCATGGGGCGAATGTTCTTGTTTCGAAGGCCCTTCGAGCCGGCTCTCAGAGGAATGATCGCGAGTGCGTCAGCTTGCAATTCTTCAAGCATCAGCGCCATCTTCTGCGAAATGTTTCTGCATCGGTCTGGTCCAGAATTCCGGCGACTGAATAAGGTCGCGAAATCTCCGGGACGCTGTTCCCATTCCAAAGGAATCGTCGCGTCGGTGCCTTTTTCCCCACTCCGTCCCGACAAAATGAGAAATGCCAGCACGATCAAAAGCACTCGCTTTACTGACGGACGGGGCAAGGGCGCGCCTGGTCTGTCGTGTACCAATGTCAAGTGACGGGATGCCCAGATACGGTGCTTCACGAACGCCGGCGCTTGAATTGCCAATCAGGACTTTCGCGTTTTTCAACAATTCGGAGAAATAGCGAAACCGCATTGATGGCAGCACCCGGAACCGATCACCGGGCAATTGTTCGATCTGTCGCAGGATGGCCTGTGCGCCAGGGTCATTGTTTGGCAAAATAACTACAAAAAATCGTTGTGTGTCCTTCAGGGACGAAAACAGGGAGTCTGCTTGAGCCTCCATATTGCCGGCTTCGGATGTAACCGGATGGAATATGCATATTCCGTAATCGGCAGAAGCAATTTCGTATCGATCAAGTACCTTGTCCAATGACACCCCGGAAGGGCGTGCATGAATATCGAGTTCCGGGGAGCCGATAACCTTAACCGAAGAAAGAGGCTCCCCAAGTCTGACGACCCGATCAAGTGCCACTTTTGAAGAGACCAGATGCATGGAGGACAACTTGGTGTTGCAATGCCTGAACACCTCATCAATTGTCCCCGATACTTCCCCACCTTCGATATGCGCACATCTGATGTAGTTCATTGCGCAGACCAGGGCACAGGCGAGTGCCTCCACACGATCACCATGAATGACGACCAGATCAGGACGCGTCTCTCTGAGAAAGTCGGAAAAACCAATGACAGTTTTGGCCAGAACCAGATCCTGAGGGTCATCCTGGCGCTGGTTGATATATTCGACGACTTTGAATAGCCCGCTTCGATGAACTTCAGTTTTCGTGAGCCCGTATTTTTTCATCATATGCATACCGGTCACAAAGAAGGTAACTGGGAATCCCGCACTGCATGCTTCGATTGCGAGTGGTTCCAGTTTTCCGTAGTCGGCTCTGGTACCGGTTACGAACAGGATGTTTCGCGGCTTGGCTGATACCTTCTGGAGCATCTCTATGACCTCGCTTGATCAAAATCTGACCAGGCAAGTTGTGTGTTACGAACAACAGCGCGCGCCAGCCGCCGGCCAACGACTTTGTCAAAGTCAAAGCCGGCAATTTCTCCATTGCCAGGGCGTCTCGCCCATATGTCTGTCTCTCCGATAAGGTGACCCTCGGGGAGATCTCGGTCAGCGACCACGGATGCCCGGGCGAAGTGATATACCGGTTCCTCGGCCTCTGTTCGTTTTTTGGGGTTTCTCAGGGCGGTGTGTATTTCTCGAGACCGATCGACAATAAACCGAAGCTCTGCAGGGTCCATCGAACAGGAAATGTCCGGCCCGTTCCTATAACGGCTATCGGTGAAATGGCGCTCAATGATGCAAGCTCCCAGGGCAGCCGAAGCGAGCGCCATTGTCGGGCCAATCGAGTGATCGGAGAAGCCTATAACGGTATCGGGAAATTCCTGTTGTAACTGGCCAATACCCTGAAGCGAAACCATCTCGGGCGGCGATGGATAAAGGTTGGTGCATTCCAGAAGCGCGAAAGGCGCGCCGGAACCCTCAAGAATGCTCACGGATCGAGCAAGGGTCGATATCGATTGCATTCCAGTGGACATGATAATCGGTTTTCCGAAGCCGACCACATGACGAAGCAAGGGAAGATTGTCAGCCTCGCCGGAACCGATTTTGAAAGCCGGCACCCCGATTTCATTGAGGAAGTTTGCAGCCTGACGCGAAAATGGTGTCGACAGGTAAATCAATCCGAGACTTTCGGCAAAACTCTTCAGCGAGATTTCATCTTCTGCCGACAATGCATTTTTCTGCATGACGTCCCAAATCGACATGTCGGCATTGGGAGGGTAAATCGCCCTGGCTTCACCCGTCATTTCGTCTTCGACAAAGTGAGTCTGATGCTTAACGCATTCGGCTCCCGACTGCGCAGCAAGTCGAACCAGGTCTTTGGCCGTCGCGAGATTGCCGCCGTGATTGATGCCGATTTCGGCAATCACCAATGGTGGATGTTCCGGGCCAATGTCGCGGTGTGCGATTTTCATGTCTGCTCCGCGCCATCAATTGCGTATTCGAGATCCAGCGCTGCGCCAGAGATGGCTGTGGAGGCAGCGCTCTTTCTGCTCCCGGGTTTGAGGTCTTCCGCCCAATTCGAAATCGATGGCCAGTCTTTTGCGATCCTGGCAATCGTCTCGTGAGACTTGAATGCGGCTATCGGATAAGACTTGCAGTTCACAAACCACGGCACATGATCGGTACCGAGAAACGCTTCCGACAACTCCCGGGTCATATAGACCATCGGAACGCCAATACCGCCCGCGAGATCTCCAACCGAACCGCCAACGGATATGACCAGGTCGCACGCACCAATGAGATTGCGCGCACCGACCAGATCATCTTTCTGGTCCAGGTTTGTGTAGTGATGCAGGTCAAGACCGCATTTTCGAATCGTATCGATTTCGGCCTTTGTGCTGCTGTATTGCAGGTTGAGCCAGCGGGCGTTGGGCAAATCCTTAAACGCTTTCAGCTGCCGGCAATCGGGAAACACTTTGCTGCGTGATGTAATCTGGTTGATTGATCGCCAGCAAACCCCGACCAGCAGTTCATCGCGATCAACCGCAATCTGACTCCGTATTCTGTTTTCAGCCTTGTGGTCTCGGGCGATCCAAGGCCTTTGCTTCTCGTCAAAGTCCGCGATGGAGTTTCGAAAAATTCCACCGAGATTGCCGATTGGAATCTGAAAATCAAACTTTGCGTAGTCAGGATCGTTGACACATACGACTTCCCCTTCGGGTCGGATTTCCGCCCAGGGAAAAGAGCTCTTCCAAAGCAGTGTCAGCTTCTGTTTGCACTCGAAAGTGACTGAGCAACCTCGCTCTCGTAGTTCTGGTATCAGCGACGCATAGCGCACTTCATCGCCAATTCCCTGCTCCCGCCAAACCAGAATGTTCTTCCCCTCGATCGGTTCGCCCTGCCAGGTCGGCGCGTCGAAGGTTCGACGTTTTGACGGGAACGCCCGGAACCGCCAGCGCTTCTCGTAATTCTCGAATCCCTCGGAGATTTCACCTGCCTTGAACTGCAGAAACGACAAGTTATAGCGCGCCGCATCGTGATCTGGATGCTCCTTCAGCAGTTCTTTGATCGTGGCGATGCCCTCGTCAATTCGACCAGCCTCTCCATAGCAATATCCAAGATGCGCAATCAGATCCGGTTGAGATTTTCCTTTCCGTGCTGCGGCTTCTTCAAGGATTGCAATCGCTTCATCAAACTGGTCAAGAACAACGTGGTATTCGGATCTTGCTCGGTCCAGGCTGGCCAGGTCCTCATTACTGAGAGCGGCCCTGTCTATGGCGTCCATGTTCTGGGCGACGTACTCCATGTCTTCAAGAATTTTGGCAACCTGCAGACGGCGGAGATTGACGACAGGTGTGACCGCAGGATGGCTGTTGAGCAGCTCGTCCAGCATCTCCGCAGCACGCTTGTAATCGCGCTTTTCGCATTCCAGAAGCGCCAGGCTGAAGAGCGGCTCCAGAATGGCCGGTTTAAGGTGATGAGCGCAGGAGAATGCCAGTCCGGCGGCGTCAAATCGATCCAGCCTTATCAGTGTATTGCCGAGGTTTATCCACGCTTGATAAAACGTCTGATCTGCAGAAGTTGCCCGTTTAAACAAAGTCGCCGCTGTCTCGGCATCTTCCAGATCCAGAAAGACAAGGCCCAGAGAATTGATGATTTTTGCGTCGTCTGGATTCAGCTCATGGGCGGCGTGGATTTTCTCCAACGCGCCCTTCAAGTCGTTGCAGGCCCTCAGTGTTAGTCCGTACAGGTGGAGAAATTCAGGGCTCCGCAATTGCAGTGCAAAGACCTTGTCACAAATCGGCTTGGCGTCTCCAAATCGATTTTGCCTGAAGAGTGTCTTGATGCGTTTCAGATCTTTGCGAAAGCTTACATTTCCCGCCGAGGGTTTCAGAGCCAGTTGGTTCATTGTGAGCAAGCGATCATAAGTTGATGTAAGCCGGAGCTGCGGCCAGTTTCGCGGCCCTGGCTCTGGAAAGGCGGTGGCCTGATAAGGCTAGTCGCCCATGCTTGTGTGTACCTTACTTGCCAGTGAGTGGCAGTGCTTCGCATCGGCCAATCCAGCATTCAGACAAGCGTTCAGTGCACCACTGGATTGGTTTCGGGAGAGCCGTCCGGACTTGGGTTCTTTGACCCGCATGCCAACAACTGAATTCAGATGGTTTCGACTTTCCGCAAAAGCATTGCTAGTGTGTCACGGCATTTTCGAACCACACCGGGGGGCTTTGTGGCGCAACGTAAGGATGAGAACAAACGTCTTGCCATTCGCAATGCCGTAGTCTCAGATGTCATTGAGGTTGGACTCTCCGGCACATCAATGACCCGCATTGCGGCGGCGGCAAATCTCTCCCCTGGCACGATCTATCTCTACTATCCCAACAAGGATGCGCTTCTCCAGCAGGTGTTTATCGAAATCAAATCCGCCATGCATGAAAAACTCATGCAGGCCTTTGAACCGGGCGACAGTTCGGCAGAAAAAATCCGCAACCTGTGGTTTGCGATGTTTGCTTACCTGGTCGAAAAGCCGCGCGATTTCGCATTTCACGAGACCATCAATGCGGCGCAAATACTGACACCCCAACAGCAGTCGAAAATGGCCGGCATGGCGCAGGACATCCGCACTATACTGAACGATGCTGTTGACGATGGAACGCTCAAACCGGCCCCCGTCGAGAGTATTCTGGCGGTCCTCATGGCGCCGGCGCTGCATCTGGCTCGCCGGTCGGCTCTGGCTGATCAGCCAGTCAGACAGGAGGTGGCTGAACATTGCTTCGACATGATCTGGTCCGGCATATCGAACCACAGCCAATCTTGATATTGAATAATGAATGATCATTCATTATTGTAGGAGGCGGCCTTAATTGAAGGAGCTTCGCTATGCCACTACCGAAACGATCAGGATTTGTCGCCGCATGTCTGGCACTCGTCGTTCTCACAATCGAAAGTGCCGGAGCAGAAGGTATGGCCGAACAGGACATTCGCGACGGATACAAAAAACACGCTGCCCTGACCCAGCTCTACCGCTGGTATCAGTTCTACGAGAACAGCAGCATACCGATCGAGAACCAGCTCGATATTCTCGGCGGGAAAGTCAAAATTAAATCGTCGCTCGGCGAAGGAATCGGCCACGAAGTCTATAAGGAGCGTGTCGCTCAGATTCCAAAAAACTGGAAAAACTCTCACAGCGTCAAAAAGGCCGATGCAGAAATTGCCGATGATGGCACGGTCAGATTGAATGTCGATATCACCTATCTGAACGAAGGCATGCTGGAGGGCGGCACCATCCGCTCCGCCGAACTTTCCTATGCCACCACGCTGTCCCCGACCGATTCCGTGCTTCCGAAATTCACATCAATCGTAATCGCACAAAAGGGTGACGGGACGGTCGAAACTTTTAAGGACGTCTATGTCGAAAACCGCCTTCTCAGCCTCGTTCACTACTGGCTCGCCCTGATCGAGGACCCGGCGCGCAATCCAGAACCCGTAAAGGAAATTCTTGCCGACGAATTCTCGCTGAACTTTTCGAGCGGCGCGATCACTGATTTTGAAGGCTTCAAAACCTGGCTCGCGGGCCCGGCTTCTCAGGTGCAGGCCAGCACACATGAAATCAGCAATTTCCGCGGCGGGACAATGCCTGACGGCCGTTTCAAGATGACGGTAGATTTCGATTGGCAGGGCATCCTGCCGGACGGCAATCAGATGACCGCAAAAACCCGACACACATGGATTGCGACCGACAACCCGGCAGACCGATTCGCGAAAATCAACAGTGCTGATGTGGAAATCCTGGAGCCGTTTGCACCCTTGAAAGACTAGACAGAATAGCTGTGCTCAGAGTTGCGGCTCTTCGACTTAAGCAGCGTGGTTACCATTTGTTAGCCAAGCGGCTGAATGAAAAATTAGGCATTCCTACATACGCTTCGTCAATTAACCGGGAACCGGGACGTCTTTGGCTGAGTGGATTGACTAATGTCGGAAAGTGCCCCTTTCGACGAAACAGACAGATTAGCTGCACTGGAAAAGCTGCACGTCCTGTATTCCGAGCATGCACCTGAATTCGACTCCATTGTTGAAATGGCAGCCGACATCTTCGCCTGTCCAAAGTCTGTCATCTCGATCGTCGGTCGCGACGAGCAATGGTTCAAGGCCAAACATGGCGTCGAGAGCGGCGGCGGTCCGCGCAACGATTCTCTCTGCACCCAGGCTATTATGAGCCACGATCTGCTGATCGTTGAGGACGCCAGCAAGGATCCCCGTTTCTGCAACTTGCCGAGCGTTACGGGTGAATCAAAGATTCGTTTCTATGCGGGAGTCCCCATTTCGTCGGACGGCATACACAAAATCGGTGTCCTGTGCGTGCTCGATACGGTGCCACGCAAAATGAGCGAAAGGGAAGGCCGGCTTCTGTGCAGTCTGGGAAAGACTGTCGAAGCGCTGATCCTTGCCCTCGAAAATAAGCGCATCGCCCAGGAAAGAACGGACGAACTGACCATCACCTTGGAAAACATGGACGAAGCGGTCACGGTGTTTGACAGCGATGCCAGACTGGTCCTGTGGAACCAGCGCTATCTCGAGATTTTCGAAAAATCCCCGGCCGAAGTCAAAAAAGGTGTAACGCTGTATGAGCTTGTTGCCGGTCAGAACCTTGAGGAAGGTTTTGAGGGTGGTTACGAAAAAATGCTCGAAGAACTGAAGGCCGGACTGGAAAAGGGCCAGACGGTTCCAGGCGGTGTACGATTGAACAGCGGGCGGATAATCTCATCGCTTCACGCACCAATGCCTCATGGCGGCTGGGTAGCGACACATTCGGACATCACCGAACAGGTCGAAACGTCAGAGCGCATCACCCATGCCTCGTTGCACGACGGCCTTACCGGCCTGGCAAACCGGACCAAGTTTATCAACGAATTCGAGCGACGCATCTCAACGACCGAATTTGAAGAGCAGCTGCTGGTCATCATGCTGATCGACGTCGACCACTTTAAGGATGTAAACGATAGTTTCGGTCACCACACGGGCGACCGGGTCATCATGGATGTGGCGACGCGCCTGCAACAATGTGTCCGCGACCAAGACCTTGTTGCCCGGCTCGGCGGCGACGAATTTGCGTTGATCCTCGACCTCGAGGGCGGCGACTCCGATGCTCTGCCGGGGCAGATCGCAGAAAGAATCATTGCTGCCATGGCGCAACCAATTTATTGCGATGGCAATTGCGTCAATATTGGCGTCAGCATCGGGTGTGCGGTCACGACCTCAAAGACCCGTGATTTGGAGACAATATTGTCCCGGGCCGATCACGCTCTCTATCAGGTAAAGGAAAACGGGCGCGGGCACTGCCAGTTCTACAACAGGGAAATCGAGCGCGGTATCTCTGCAATCCGCAACAATGACATCGCTGTCAGGAAGGCCTGTCTGGAATCAGATTTTCATCTGAACTTTCAGCCCATTGTCGACCTGAAAAACCCTGCTCGACGCGGATTCGAAGCCCTGATCAGATGGAGCGAGAAGCAGCCTGGTTATCTCGCAGCGTCCACCGTTATTGAGACTGCGGAGAGAAACGGAACCATTGTCGATATTGGCGCCTGGGTGCTCAACAAGGCGATGCAGGAAGCAGCTCAGTGGCAAGAAGATGCCTGGCTGGCCGTCAATATATCGCCTCGGCAACTGGGTCAGGGCAGTCTTATTCAACAGGTGGAAACCGCATTGGCGCGTTGGAATTGCGACCCGTGCCGCCTGGAACTCGAGGTCACCGAGACCGCTCTTCTGAAGGACAATGATTCCTCCATCAAAGAACTTTACCAATTGAAGAACATGGGGATCGGAATTGTCCTTGATGATTTTGGAACCGGCTACTCATCGATGACATACCTGCAGAGATTCCCGTTCGACAAGCTCAAGATAGACCGGTCATTTGTCAGTGGCGCCGAACTCAACCGCCATTCACCCGCCATCATTCGCGCCATCACCGGCCTTGCTTCCGATACACAGATGGAAACAGTTGCTGAAGGAATCGAAACACCTGCGCAATTTGAAGCAATGCGGGATGCCGGTTGCACCTATGGCCAGGGCTATTTTCTGGCCAGGCCAATGACCGCTGCGGAACTGCACCCTGCCCAGTTGGAAACTGCTCTTGCGGGCTAAGTGCTGAATACAGCTGAATTCGCGGCTATGATCGCAATGGGAAATTCGGGTTGATCTGTGGTCTCCCTCGCGAGATGATCATTGTTGAGGTGTTCTGTTCATCCAGAATTCCACTTTGATGATAGAGGACCTTCGGGCGACGGTGGCTGGGTGAGAGCTGACATATCAACATTTCAACCGCGTCAACGCCTCGACCTGTATCTGGCCGATACGGCAATCTATGCCATCGGGGACGTGCATGGTTGTCTCGATGAGCTTGTTGCACTTGAACACAAGATTGCCGCAGACGCGCAGCAGTTCTCCTGTCGAAAACTGATCATTATGCTCGGTGACTATGTCGATCACGGCCCGGAATCCAAGCGGGTCCTCAACCACCTTCTGGGGCCACCCATGCTGGGGTTCGAGCGGGTTTGCCTGCTGGGCAACCACGAACAGGCGATGCTCGACTATCTGGACGGCCGCCTGTCGCTGAGCGACTGGCTTGAGCTCGGTGCGGCTGCCACTCTGAACTCCTACGGAATTGACCCTGAACAACTGTTTGAACTCTACCAGAGTCAGGAGAAAGTCGATGCCGTCATCAGGCAGCAGGTTCCCGACGAACATGTCAGGCTTTTGCGTGGCCTTCCAATAATTGCCTCATCAAGGAATGTGATTTTTGTCCATGCCGGCCTGCGTCCCGGTATTGCAGAGGAGAATCAGGCGGATGTTGATCTTATCACCATCGGCTCGACTTTTTTGGATGCACCCCGACCGTTTGAGAAATGGATCGTGCACGGCCATGCTCCGGTTTCGGAACCCCAGAGTTCCGCTCATCGTCTCAACCTGGATACGGGTGCCTACCAGACAGGTGTTCTTTCGGCCGTCAGACTGGGCGGCGGTGAGGGAATTATCATCACCAACAAGTAAACCTGACAAATCCAACCGGCGTGGCGGTGGGAGATCGCTTGATTTGATGGGCAGGAAATGGTGCTTGGCAAAGCCGGGGGACTCAGTGATAGTCGGGCCATCAAGGCTGCAGGAATTTCAAATACTATGACGGAGCGGAAAGACATTCACAATTCCGATATTCCGATTATCTGTCAGGCCTGCGAAGCGCGCCACAAAGGTGTTTGCGGAGCGTTGACGTCTGATCAGCTGACCCGATTGAGTCGCCATACTACCAAGTCGGCCCATTCCCGCGAGGAGGAACTGCACAATACCTTTGAGGATCAGGAATCCTACTCCAATATCCTCAGTGGGGTTGTGAAGCTGACTAAGCTGATGAGCGATGGCCGCCAGCAGATCGTCGGCCTTCAGTTTGCGCCTGATTTCATGGGCCGCCCGTTTTCCGAACAAAACCAGGTTACCATGGAAGCGGCCACGAATGTGCGCCTGTGTTCCTTTCCAAAGTCGGTTCTGGAAGACATGCTGCATGAGGCGCCGGACATGCAGCACCGCCTGCACCAGCAAAATCTGGAAGAGCTGAACGAGGCCCGGGAATGGCTGCTGACCCTGGGGCGCAAAAGCGCTGTCGAGAAAGTCGCCAGCTTCATTTTATTGATCGCAACCAATATCGATCCGGAATACAACGGTGACGACCAGTCCCGCGTGCTGGAACTTCCTTTGAGACGCGCGGACATTGCCGACTTCCTGGGATTGACCACCGAGACGGTCAGCCGTCAACTGACCAATCTGCGTAAGCGCGGTATCATTGAAATTGAGGACCGGCGTACCATCAAGGTTCCCGACATCAACAGGCTCGATCGCGCCAGTCGACACGTCGGTTCCTGACGGGCTTCGGCTCTGGCGAAAGACGTCCGCCGGGCCGGTTAAGAGCGCTGCGTTGCCGTGCCGGTTTGCAAAAGCGGCAGCAGATGCTCCGCCTCAAAAGCCATGTGTCGCCGCAGTCCCTCAAAAAATCCGCGCAGCATATAGGCCAGCTTTTCACCGTCAGCCCTGTTCCCGCCGGCGCCGTATTCGCGCAGACTTTCGCTGACTTCTTCAGCAAAGCTCTCATCTTCCCAGTGCTCAAAACGCAGTCGTTCGAGGCTGTCATGCAATCCGTCGACCGGTTGCGGCAATGCTTCGAGCAAGGGAAACAGGGTCCGCTCCTCAAATTCATGTGCTTTGCGAACAGTCGAAAAAATTCGCCGGGCTACACTCAGACACTGCTGATTGTCTACAGACGAGGGGAGGTTGTCAGCAATGCTTTCAAGGGTATTGCACAAGGCGGTCTGGCACCGGTGATGAAAGCCCAGCTCTTTGGCCACCTCGTTTGCTGCAGATGTATCCAAGATCGCCTCTCCAGAAAGTGTCATGCGACAGAACGGAGTATCGGGTTCCCCGATGGTTCCGGGTTGATTCATTTCGTGCTGGAGGCAAGATTGGAGAATGGCGTCAACATTTTCTTTGATGCAGATCAAGGAAAAGTCGCGGCCGGATTGCCACATCAAGGCGTACCCAGCCGGCAAAAGGGAGTCCGGAACTCATGCGAAACGGAACTGAAGCAGTCGTGGTGGGAATCGCGGCATTCCTTACATTTCTGGCCGCAGGTTTTGCCCAGGATGATCTTTTCAGGGCCCATGCCTGGATACTTTTTGCGATTCTTGCCATTGCCACGGTCGTTCTGTTTCGCCGGGTCGAATTCGCTCCGGCCGGACAATCAGTGGCCGCGCGCGATACATCCGGTTACATGGATGATGTGATCCGCTACGGCACAATTGCCACGCTGTTTTGGGGCATTACCGGTTTTCTTGTCGGTGTTATCATTGCCGCACAGCTGGCCTGGCCTCAATTCAACATTGAACCGTGGCTGAATTTCGGGCGTTTGCGTCCGGTCCACACGTCTGCGGTGATATTTGCCTTCGGCGGCAACGCGCTCATCTGCACCAGCTTCTATGTGGTCCAGCGCACATGCCGTGCCCGTCTGTTTGGCGGCAACCTCGCGTGGTTTGTCTTCTGGGGTTACCAGCTCTTCATCGTCATGGCGGCAACGGGTTATCTGCTGGGCTCCACGCAATCCAAGGAATATGCCGAGCCGGAATGGTATGTGGACCTGTGGTTGACCGTTGTCTGGGTCGCCTACCTGGTCGTCTTCATGGGCACCATCGTGCGCCGCAAGGAGCCACACATTTATGTGGCCAACTGGTTCTTCCTGTCATTTATCATCACCGTGGCAATGCTGCATCTGGTCAATAATGCTGCAGTGCCTGTCTCGTTTCTTGGATCTAAGAGCTATTCAGCCTTCGCTGGCGTGCAGGATGCGTTGACACAATGGTGGTACGGACACAACGCGGTCGGGTTTTTCCTGACGGCCGGCTTTCTCGGCATGATGTACTACTTTGTTCCCAAGCAGGCTAACCGCCCCGTGTTCTCCTATCGCTTGTCGATCATTCACTTCTGGGCCCTGATCTTCCTGTACATCTGGGCCGGGCCGCACCATCTGCATTATACCGCCCTTCCGGACTGGGCTCAGACATTGGGAATGGTATTTTCGATCATGCTGTGGATGCCCTCCTGGGGCGGCATGATCAATGGACTGATGACGCTGCAAGGGGCCTGGGACAAGCTCCGGACGGATCCGATCCTGCGTATGTTTGTGATTTCGCTGGCGTTTTACGGCATGTCCACATTCGAAGGTCCGATGATGTCGATCAAGTCGGTCAACTCCCTGTCTCACTACACAGACTGGACAATTGGTCACGTGCATTCCGGTGCGCTTGGCTGGAACGGAATGATCACCTTTGGCGCTCTCTATTATCTTGTTCCTAAGCTCTGGAACCGCGAGCGGCTGTATTCACTGAGGCTGGTCAACTGGCATCTCTGGCTGGCGACCATCGGCATCGTCATCTACGCCGCAGTCTTGTGGGTAGCGGGCATAACACAGGGCCTGATGTGGCGCGAATATGATGATCAGGGTTTCCTGGTGAACTCCTTCATCGAAACGGTTTCCGCCATTCATCCGGAATATGTCATGCGCACCATTGGCGGCTTGCTGTATCTCTGCGGTGCGCTGATCATGGCCTACAACGTCTGGCGCACCATTCGGGGCGATGTGCGCAACGAAGTGCCGATGGGCGGAGGCCAGTTGGCACCCGCTCCCGTGGCTGCAGAGTAGGGGCCGGATTATGTCATTTCTTGAAAAACACAAAAAGCTCGAACGCAATCTCTCATTGCTCTTTGTCGGCTCTCTGGTCGCGGTTCTGATCGGCGGTATCGTCGAGATCGCACCGTTGTTCTACGTCAAAAACACGATTGAGAAGGTCGAGGGCATGCGTCCCTATACCCCGCTCGAACTTGCCGGCCGTAACATTTACATCCGCGAAGGATGCTATCTGTGTCACAGCCAGATGATCCGCCCGTTCCGGGACGAGGTCGAGCGCTACGGCCATTATTCCCTGGCTGCGGAAAGCATGTATGACCACCCGTTCCAATGGGGATCGAAACGGACGGGACCTGACCTTGCCAGGGTGGGTGGACGCTATTCCGATGAGTGGCATGTTCAGCATCTGATCAATCCGCAAAGTGTTGTTCCGGAATCGATCATGCCGCCTTATTCGTTTCTGGCTGCGACGCCGCTGACCACGGACAACTTCGGGGCGCACCTGAAGGCCAATCGGACTGTTGGTGTTCCGTATTCTGACGAGATGATCGAGAACGCTGTGGCCGACATGCAGGCGCAGGCCAACCCGGACGCCGACACCGATGGTCTGGAAGAGCGTTATGCGAAAATCTCGATCCGGGATTTTGACGGCAATCCGACACAGCTGACCGAAATGGACGCGCTGGTTGCCTATCTTCAGATGCTGGGAACGCTGGTGGATCTGAAAGCCTATCAACAAGAAGAAAACCTGCGCTGAGGAGGCCATCATGGACTATTCCACATTTCGCCAGATCGCCGATTCCTGGGGCCTGCTCTACCTCTTTGTCCTGTTTATTGCGGTGATCATTTTTACCTTCAGACCGGGTTCGAAAAAAGTTGCGGAAGACGTGTCGATGATTCCGTTGAAAGAGGATGACAAAGATGTCTGAAAACGAAATCGACGAGACCACCGGTGTCGACACGACCGGCCATGAATGGGACGGCATCAAGGAACTCAACAATCCGCTGCCACGCTGGTGGCTCTGGACGTTCTACGCAACGATCGTGTTTGCCGTCGGCTATATGCTGTACTATCCGGCCATTCCCCTTTTACAGGGCTCAACCATGGGGATATCCGGACAGACCAACCGGCTGCAATTGAAGAACGAAATGGCGGCTGTGAACGAAGCCCGTCAGGAACAGGTCGCGCTTCTGCGCGAGAGCGACCTTGAGACGATCCAGGGCAGCGAGCAAATGGCGCGCTTCGCCTCAGCAGGTGGCGCATCTCTGTTCAAAGTCTATTGCACGCAGTGCCACGGTTCCGGTGCTGCCGGCGGACCGGGTTATCCAAACCTCAACGATGATGACTGGTTATGGGGTGGTGATTTGGAATCCATCTACACGAGCATTGCCCATGGCATCCGAAACAGCGAAGATGATGATGCAAGAGACTCACAGATGCCGGCCTTTGGCGCCGACGGAATCCTGGATCTCGACCAGATTGGCGCAGTCACGGAATACGTGCTTAAGCTTTCTGGTCAGGAGCACGACGCGGCTCTGGCCCAGACAGGGCAACCGGTTTTCGAGGAGAACTGCGTTGCCTGCCACGGCGAGGGCGGGCTGGGTGACCGCGAATTTGGCGGACCCAATCTGGCGGATGCGATTTCGCTCTACGGCAATACGCGGGCTACAATACGCGCGCAGATCATAAGGCCGCAGCAGGGCGTCATGCCGCCCTGGGTGGACCGCCTGGGAGAGGCCGGTATCAAACAGCTGGCAATTTACGTGCACGGACTCGGTGGAGGAGAGAAGGCCAAACCGGAATAGATGACCACCACTCTGGAAAAACCCCGACCGGCTGAGGCCGGCATCGAAAAGTTCGATGCCGAGGCCGTCAATTCGAAGGAAAACCGGTCACTCTATGAAGCCAGAAAGAAGATCCACCCCAAACGGGCCGACGGGTTCTTCCGCCGTTTCAAATGGTGGATCATGGCGCTCACACTGGGCATCTATTACCTGACGCCATGGATCCGGTGGGATCGCGGTTCAGGCGCCCCGGACCAGGCTGTACTGGTCGATATGGCAAACCGCCGGTTCTATTTCTTTTTCATCGAGATATGGCCACACGAATTCTTCTACGTGGCAGGTCTGCTGGTCATGGCCGGAATTGGCCTGTTTCTTGTCACCTCAACGCTGGGTCGGGCCTGGTGCGGTTACACCTGTCCACAAACGGTTTGGGTCGATCTGTTTCTCGTTGTCGAACGTTATTTTGAAGGCGACCGCAATGCCCGCATCAAGCTTGATGCCGCGCCGTGGTCAGGATCCAAGATAACGAAACGCGTATCAAAGCACGTGGTCTGGTTGCTGATCGGAATTGCCACTGGTGGCGCCTGGATTTTTTACTTTGCCGATGCCCCGACGTTGTTTGTCGATCTCTTCAACGGTAATGCGATTCCCGAGGCTTATATCACCGTCGCAATTCTGACTGCGACAACATACGTTTTCGGTGGATTCATGCGCGAGCAGGTCTGCACCTATATGTGTCCATGGCCACGCATCCAGGCAGCCATGCTGGACGAGCACTCCCTGACCGTGACCTACAACGGCTGGCGCGGTGAGCCCCGCTCGCGCCATGCCAAGCGGTTGCGCGCGAAAGGAGAAATCATTGGTGATTGTGTTGACTGCAACGCGTGTGTTGCGGTGTGCCCCATGGGCATCGACATCCGTGATGGCCAGCAGATGGAATGCATCACCTGCGCGCTATGCATCGATGCCTGCGACGGTGTGATGTCAAAGCTTGGTCTGGAGAAGGGCCTTATTGCCTACAGCACGCTTGATGATTTTTCGGCCAACATGCAGCTTGCCGGTGCTTCCGGCAGCATGACCGATATCACCGGCACCAAGGTTTTCGATCAGGTTCAGCCGCAGCGGGTGCGTGGTGCTGATGGCGGGCTGGTTGATGCGATCAGGACTACCGATTGGCGTACTCTCATGCGTCTGAGGAACTACCTCTACGCGGTGATTTATGGCGGAATTGGTCTGGCACTTCTTGTCGTTTTAGCATTGCGCGATACGCTCGAAGTCAATGTTCTGCCCTCGCGCAACCCGCTCTATGTCACTTTGAGTGATGGATCCATTCGCAACGGCTACGAGATCAAGATCCTCAACATGAGAGGCGAAACGCGGCAATTCTGGATCGAAACCGAAGGCCTCCCCGGCGCCGTGATGAAGCTGGCCGGATCGGAGAACAAGGCAACCGATTCGCTGCTTGTGGAGGTGCCAGCCGACCGGTTGCGGGCACTGAAACTGTTTGTGACCATGCCGCTTGACGCTTTGTCGGAATCGCGCACTCAATTCAGCTTCAGGATAACCGCCCTGCGCGGCGCCGAGACCACAAGCACGGCCACCCGGTTTGAAGCGCCACCGGAGATTTCGAAATGAGACCATTCTCACGTCAACGCGCCGAATTCCGGTTCACTGGATGGCACATGTTGATCTGCCTGTTGCTGTTCTTTGGCACGATCATCGCCGTCAATATTGGCATGGCGGTGCTTGCATCAAGCAGCTGGACTGGTCTGGTCGTGAAGAACTCATACGTCGCGAGCCAGAAATTCAACGCCGAACTGGACGCAGCAAAGCTGCAGAAAAGCCATGGGTGGACATCGCGTCTTGCCTACGAAAACGGAGTGCTGACATTTCGATTGCTGGACCGTGATGGAATTTCGGCAACCATGACCGGATCAAAGCTTGCTGTGGGCCGCCCGGCCTTCGAACAGCAAGACATGCAACTTGCGCTTCCGGCTCTGGGTGATGGCGTCCATGCCGCCCGTATCGAGCTTGCCCCCGGAAACTGGTTTTTGCGCGTAGACGGTCTGATAGACGGCAAACCCTATCGTCGAGATGCCCGGCTGCTCGTTGACCAAAACCTTTCGGGCACTCTTCAATGACGTGCTGTGGTGCACAATCGGGGACGGATGTTGCCCTTGCGGGTCATCAATCCACCAGTGAAAAACTGGCTGAAGATGAACTGCGGTCCACGTCGAGGGACCTGGACGGCTCTTTGAAGCTAACCAGCTTTGTCGTGCCGGGCATGCATTGTGTCGCCTGTATCTCCAGCATTGAGAGGTCCCTGTCGGCTCTGCCGCAGGTAGAGAAGGCCAGAGCCAATCTGTCGACCCGCCGCGTTTCGATAACGTGGAACCCGGATAAGGGGCCCGGTCTCGACTTCATCCGGACGCTCGATGGTCTGGGTTTCGAGAGCACGCTGTTTACGGCAGGCGCGGATGTCGGAATGGCAGTTGCTGCCGACGGCAGGGAACTGCTGCTCTCACTGGCAGTTGCCGGTTTTGCCATGGCAAACATCATGCTGCTTTCGGTCTCGGTCTGGTCCGGGGCCGAGGCCGAAACCGCCAGGCTGTTCCACCTTCTGTCCGGTCTGATTGCCGTGCCGGCCGTCGCGTTTGCCGGTCGGCCATTTTTTCGCTCCGCACTGCGGGCACTGCTTGCCCGGAGGCTGAACATGGATGTGCCGATCTCGCTGGCGGTCTTGCTGGCGCTTGGCATGGGTATTTTTGAAAGCCTGAACGGCGGGCAGGAAGCCTATTTCGATGCCTGTGTGATGCTGCTGTTCTTCCTTCTCATTGGGCGTTATCTCGACAACCTGATGCGTGAACGGGCACGCAGTTCGGTTCAGAGTCTTGCAAGGCTTACGTCAAATGGCGGCGCATTGATCCGGCAAGACGGCTCACTTGACTTCATTGCCCGGTCTGACATCGAGATCGGCATGAAGCTTCGTGTCCTGCCGGGTGAACGCTTTCCGGTCGATGGTCGCATTGTGGACGGAACGTCGGATGTTGACCGTTCTCTGGTTACCGGGGAAAGCGAATGTCAGCTGGCGAAACCGGGCGCTGTTCTTGAAGCAGGCGTGCTGAATCTGACCGGCCCTGTCGATATCCAGGCGACCAGTGATGCCGATGGATCCTTCCTTGCCGAGATCATAAGAATGATGGAGGCGGCCGAAAACGGCCGAGGCCATTACGTCCGGCTGGCGGAGCGGATGGCGCGTATATATGCACCTGCGGTCCATCTCCTGGCGCTGATCACATTTGTCGGCTGGATGATCATATCTTCCGGTGACTGGCGCTCATCACTCTATGCCGGCATCGCGGTACTGATCATTACCTGCCCCTGCGCGCTGGGTCTTGCGGTTCCTGTGGTTCACGTCATCGGTGCAAACCGTTTGTTCAGGGCCGGCATACTCATGCGAGACGGCAGCGGGTTTGAACGGCTCTCTGAAATTGACACGGTGGTTTTTGATAAAACGGGTACGCTGACACTGGGTACACCGCGTCTGATGAACCGGCCAGATATTGATCCGGCCGAGGCGCCTCTGCTTGCTGCAATGGCAGCCCGGTCTTCCCATCCCGCGGCAAAGGCACTGGCAAAGGAATATGCCGGGCACCCATCACCTGCGCTGAAAGATCTGAAAGAAGTTCCCGGCTACGGAATGGAATCCATGTTCGAGGGCAAGAGAATCCGGCTTGGGCGTCCGCATTGGGTCGCCGAACTGACTTCAGAGCAGCCCGATGAAAGCGAAATCGCCACCCTTGCATTTGCCGCCGAGGATGGCGTGAAGACAGATTTCGTGTTGTCGGACAGCCTACGCGGCGGCGCCGCAGAAGCCATTGCTGGACTGCTGAACAAGCGGCTTGCAGTCGAAGTCATGTCCGGTGATCGCAAGAACAGCGTAGAAGCGGTGGCGGACGAACTGTCCGTTCAGCGCTTTCAGCACGATATGACCCCGAAAGAAAAAATCCGCGCGGTCAACGAGCTTCGACTGAATGGAGCGAAGACGTTGATGGTGGGTGATGGATTGAACGACGCTCCCGCCCTCGCGGCGGCGCATGTCTCTATGGCACCGGCGTCTGCCAGCGAGGTCGGACGTCTCGCTTCGGATTTCGTGTTCACCCGTGACACATTGCTGTCCGTCCCCTTTGCTCACGCGATTGCGTGTCGCACCTCGCGCCTGATCAGACAAAACTTCGGCCTTGCCATCGCCTACAATTGCCTGGCAGTACCGCTGGCAATGGCCGGATATGTAACGCCGCTTATTGCTGCTATTGCCATGTCGGCCTCCTCCATTGTGGTGGTCGCCAACAGCATGAGACTGAACTGGTATGCTGCAGGTCGGTTGGAGTCGAATTCAGTAGAGGCCTCTCGGGTGCACAAGGATGCAACCATCCTGCAACGAGCCGGTCGCCGTGGCGATCTGCAAGCGGTATCGCCATGAGTCATCTCTTGTTCCTGATTCCAATTGCCCTCGGCCTTGGCGCGCTTGGGCTTGCAGCATTTTTCTGGAGCCTGAAAAATGGGCAATACGATGATCTGGATGGCGCGGCGCAGCGTGTTCTGGATGACGAGCAAGGCCCAGATGCATCCAACGGAAACAGCTAGGATCGGGCGGGCGTTTCCAGAGCCTGCGCGCGTGACAGAAATCCACGGTTGACCGGGCTGTGGGGCTTGAGTTGCAGACGTTCGTTTGCCAGGGCCTCTGCCATATCTTTCAGGCCTCCGCGAATTGCCGCTTCGGTCAGTGTCCAGTCAATAACGTCGCGCTGAGCGTGGCTGCCGCCGAACTGATTGGTGATCATGCGCGCGCCATGCAGCCGCTCCGTCGCGGTCTGGTAGTCGCCTTGCCAGAACGCGGCGAAACCTTCGATCAGGGGCAGGCCGGTTCTCCGCGCCCATTCGGCGGTTTCAGTATCTGGAGTGGTCTGGTTGCGGTACTGGGCAAGAATGCGCTCAACTTCTGCGCCGCGACCAGCTCCCAGATAGCTCATTGCGGCATGCCAGTCATTGAACGGGTAAAGTTCGCCATCCGCATGAGGCTCCCAGGCATCAGCAACGGCGTCCCAGCGATCGCCCACATCGTGGCCTGCCAGATGGACCCGCCAAAGCAGCGCCGAAGCGTCCAGATTGTCCAGCGCCAGCGTGCGGCCTTCTCCCCAGATCGGTCCGTCGTAGAGCGCCAGTACTTCGTCGCCACGTTCCAGCTCCAGATGGTAGAGCGCATTGTGCCACCAGTTGTGCACCTGAAAGAAATTGTCGTCGCCGGTCCAGTGCGGCTCGCGGGCTTTCATCCAGCCGATACCGTCTTCGGCGCGCCCCTGCATCTCCATCACGTGAGCAACCGCATGATGTGCCCACGAATCCAGCGGCTGCAGATCCAGGGCCTGTCTGCCGAAGTCTTCTGCCCGCTCATAGTCGCCGGCTTCCTCGAGGCCGAATGCATACATTCCCAGAACGACAGAATAGCCCGGCATGTCATCGGACCATCGGGGCAGGGCGCGAGCAATTCGATCACGAAGACCGCGTGCGCTGGCCCGGTAGAAGTCAATCAGATGCCCGATTTGAAGTGCCACCATGTCATGCGGATAGCGCATGTTGTGGTGCTCGAGATGAAGTGCGGCATCAGTCCAGCCGCCCTGCAACAACAGCGCCAGCGCCGCCAGATGGGAGTTTTCGCGGTCGTTGCATTTCAATGTCTTTACATCATCGACAATGGAGCGAGCGACAGATGTTGCGCCGGGTTCTGTTGCCAGGGCAAAGAGCCACGCCTTGAGTACATGCGCCATGATGAATTCCGGGCTTTCCTTTATCGCTCTGCCCAGCAAGCGCACGGGATCACCGCGGTATATGTTGAATTCCGCCAGAGCCTGGCCGAAAAGGTCGCACGTCTCAGATGTTGCGCCAGAAAGAGAGTTTCCCTGCAGGTCCTTAAACATCAGATTTCCCTTTCACTGAACAGCCAGCTGTGCTGGCACCTCACTCTGGAATAGAGCATGCTCTACGCCAGCAAGAGTGACAAATGGCAACCGGAAAGTCATGCCCCAAATCGCGATCAACGACATTGAAATGCATTACGAAACCGCAGGCGATGGTCCGCCTTTGATGTTGATCGCCGGGCTTGCAAGCGACGGTGCCAGCTGGGCGCCGATTGTCCCGGACCTGGCAAAGAAATACCGGCTGATCTTGCCCGACAATCGTGCGGCGGGACGTATGCAGAAAGTCGATGGACCAGTCTCGATCGCTCAGATGGCGGACGATTGTGCGGCACTGCTCAATGCGCTGCAGATCGAACGGGCCCACATTCTTGGCCATTCCATGGGTGGATTGGTCGCGGCGGATTTGGCCGGCCGTTTCCCTGACCGCGTGGATCATCTGATTGTTGCCTGTTCGAAGGCCCACCACAACGCGCGTGATCTGGCTCTGGTCGAAAATCTGGTGCGGTTGCGGGAGGTCGGAACTGCCGAAGAATTGTGGTTTAGAACGTTTTTCCACTGGCTGTTCGTTCCCGGCTTCTTCGACGATCCGCGGGCGGTTGAGTTAGCGGTTGAGATGTCGATGGATTATCCGTACCGGCAATCCGTCGGATGTATGCGGCTCCAGGTTGATGCTCTTGCCGGTCATCAATCCGGCGATCCGGCCAGACTCAAAATGCCGGTATTTGCCATAGCCGCAGAACTGGATCTGATGTTCTCCCCAACGGCCATCGCGGACTCCCTGAAAGACGTTCCGAACCTCACAATTGCGGAAATCCCTGAAGCGGGCCATTCAGTTCACTGGGACCAGCCGAAGGAATTCATTGATCGGCTGACCGCATTCCTGCCGCATTAGCGGAGCGCTTCCGTCAGAGATGCAGCTGCAAGCGACTTTACGGCTTCCAGATCAAAGGTTTCGCTGGGACCGATGACAACAAGACCTGCAGCCACACCGTCTGGCGCGTCCGATATGGTCCAGCGGTGGCCAACGATCTGAAGTGTCTTCATCACACCGTCTGTGGCTTTGATAAAGCCTTTTGAGCGTATCAGCCACGGCATCGTGGTCGTCAGTTCCCGCGCAAATTGTTCAACATCGACGACATGTTCGATCACCAGACTTTCTGTCCGGAAGGAGCCTGTTGCATGGGAGCCCGGGGTGTTTTCTTTCCATTCGCGGTCGAATGCAGCTTGGAGCAGCACAGCTGGCTCAACCTTGCCTGATACAGCATCGAGAATACGGGCATTTCCCGGCTGCGCCTCCAGCCAGGTTTTCGTTTGCCGCAAATGATCCGGTGAGACGAGGTCGGTTTTGTTGAGCACCACAATATCGGCATCGAGCAACTGACGCTCGATCGTATCACCCATGTAGCGATCGTCCGCCCTGTCCCGAATGGATTCGGCGTCGGCCAGTACGACGACCCCGTCAATCCCGTAATCCGGCAATAGGGAAACGGCGGCGGCAATGGCACCCGGGATGGCAACACCGCTGGCTTCGAGGATCACATGGTCGGGCCGCGGCTGCATCCTGGTCATGTCCAGCATCGCCAGCGTCAGATCGTTGCCGTAGCTGCAACACACGCAACCGCCGGCAATGCTGATCATCATGTCGTCCTGGGCCTCTATGAGATCCTCATCAATTGGTAATTCGCCAAACTCATTGACCAGAACAGCAAGCCGCGCGCCATTGGCGTTGCGCAGCAGGTGATTGACCAGGGTGGTTTTGCCCGCGCCGAGATATCCGCCAACAATTGTGACCGGCAGGTTCAAATCCGGGCAGCCTCGAAGATGCGGCCCCCCTGAACAGTGCCCCAGACCCTGATGTCTTTCAGCTTGTCCCCGCCAACGCTTGTCGGATCGTCCTCGAGCACCGCGAAGTCTGCATGTTTTCCCGCTTCGATGGAGCCGATTTCGCCATCCAGCTTCAGCGTATGCGCGGCGCCCAGGGTAATCGCATAGAGAGCATCCGACACTTCAATACGCTCATATTCGCCCTGTACCCGGCCCGATGAGGTGATCCGGTTCACCGCGCACCAGGCAGTGAAGAGAGGCCCCAGTGGTGTGATGGGTGCGTCGGAGTGAATTGCCATGGGCAGATCGTTGGCCAGCGCGGTGCGGCAGGCATTCATGCGTTCCGCACGCTCGGGTCCGACAGTCAGGCGATAGTGCTCATCGCCCCAATAGAAATGATGATTGGCAAACAGGTTCACACACATTCCGAGTTTTGACATTTTGCGGAACTGCGCCGCATCGGCCAACTGACAATGTTGCAGAGTGAAACGGTGATCCGGCGCCGGACATTTCTGCAGCGCTTGCTCCAGGGTCTCGATTGCCAGCTGTGTCGCTTCATCGCCGTTGGTATGCGTGTGGACGTGAAGACCGGCTGCTAAAGCGCGGTCATAGATCTCCCGCAAATGTTCCGGTGCCACGTACCACATGCCATTGGGTGCACCGTTGTGATATCCCGGTTGCCGCAAACGGGCTGTGAAACCCTGAATGGAGCCATCAGCAACCACCTTTATCATGCCGAGGCGCAGGCGATCGGTGCTCCGCGCCTTGAGGCTGGTTGCGTGGTCGATCAGTTCTTTCGGGGTAAGCCCGTGGAAAAAACGCAGCGGCACTACACGGGCCGGATAGTCTTTTTCGCCGGTTACCTGCAGCATCATATCGGCAGCATCGTCGCTGAGGCGCGATGCAAGATCAGTCACTGTGGTTACGCCGGACCGCACACAAAGCTTAGCAAAGTCACGCAATCCCCTTTCATCACAAGCCAGCATGTCCCGGTCGAAACCGACATGAATGCCAGCGGGGGTCATCACATCAGGGCCACGTAGCTCACCCTCAGGAAGTCCATCTTTGCCAAGCGGAATGCCAGGATGATTCAGGCCTGGCTTGAGAAGTCCGGCAAGCTCCAGCGCCCTGGTGTTAACGTTCATAATATGCCCGGAAGCATGCATGACGCCGATTGGCCTCGTCGACGAGACTTTATCCAGATCGTGCCGGGTTACCCTTTGATTGTCGAAATAGATCGGATCGAGTTGCCAGCCAGGAAGCGGCGCGTCCGGACTTTCCAGAGTAGCCTCAACTTCGGACAACCGGTCGAGGACTGCATTGATGGATTTCAATCCGGGCCAGGTTTTCCCGGCCGGGTCCATGCGATCAAAAAACCCGCAATAGGTGTGACGCCAGAGGGTGCCTTCCATTGTATGAGCGTGACCTTCAACCAGCCCTGGCATCAGGACTTTGTCCGAAAATCGCTCGTCCAGCTCATAGTCGCCCCAACGGCCCAGCTCTTCCAGCGAGCCTGCCCCGAGCACACGTCCATCCCGGACGGCAACATGGCTCACCTCGGGTCTGGCCGGATTCATGGTGATGACTTTTCTGGCATTATAGATCGTGGTCACAAACATCCCTCCAATTTAAGGCGCGAGCTTTTCAGGCTTCCAGGTTTCGCACAATCAGAATTTTTCCGATTGTGGTTCAGCCCTTTCTTTGCTTTGCTTCAGGGGAAGGTCCGGCGATATGGGAATAGCCGGGTCAATTATCAGGGAGAATCACATGAAAAGCATATTGAAAAGCCTTGTAGTGGCAACGGCACTGGTGTCTGTCGTTGCATCCGCTGCATTGGCGGCCGACGAGCCGAAGAAAGGCGGTACGCTGATCAGCGTGCTCTTCCAGACTCCACGCCATCTGAACCCCGCTGTCCAGTCTGGTGTTGTTACCGGGGCTCCGGGCGCGCAGCTCTTTGCCGCGCCCCTGCGTTATGATGAGGACTGGACGCCTCAGCCCTATCTGGCGGAGTCGTGGGAAACTTCGGACGACGGATTGTCAGTTACACTGAAGCTGGTAAAAAATGCCACTTTCCATGACGGCAAGCCGATTACATCGGAAGATGTTGCGTTCTCGGTCAAGACGATTCAGGAAAACCACCCATTCAAATCTATGTTTGCGCCGGTTACGGCTGTCGAAACACCTGACGCACATACGGCGGTCCTGAAGTTGTCACAACCGCATCCGGCTCTGATGCTGGCGATGTCGTCCCAGCTCATGCCGATCATTCCCAAACACGTTTACGGCGACGGACAGGACCCCAAGGCCCATCCGCAGAATTCGGAAAATGTTGTCGGTTCCGGCCCGTTCAAGCTGACAGAATTCAAACGTGACGAACACGTCATTCTCGAGCGCTACGACGGCTTTTTTATTGAAGGCCGGCCTTATCTCGACAAGATTGTCATGCGCATCATCAAGGATCAGTCGGCTGCATCCATTGGTCTGGAAAACGGTGAACTGCACATGGCGACCTTCGTCAACACGGTTCGCAACATCAACCGTCTCAAAAAGGTTGATAACCTGACAGTTACACCAGACGGCTACGCAGCGATTGGCGCCCTGGATTGGCTGGCATTCAATACGGTCGAAGGCCCGACGGCCGATCCAAAGGTGCGTCAGGCCATAGCATATGCGGTCGATAAGAATTTCATCATGAAAGCCATCATGCTGGGTACCGCTGACGAAGCCAAAACAGGCATTCATCCCGGCAGCCCGCTCTACAACGCCGATGTGAACGGTTACGATCTTGATCTCGAAAAGGCCAATGCTCTGCTTGACGAAGCCGGATTGAAAAAAGACGGTGACGGTACGCGATTTGGTCTGACCATCGACTTCGGATGGCCAAGCATGAAGCCGCAGGCTGAGTATATTAAGGCCGCGCTCAAAAAGGTCGGCATCGATGTCTCGGTACGCGCGTCAGCCGACTTCCCGACCTGGGCCAAGCGTGTTGGTGGACACGATTTTCAGATGACGATGGATACCGTGTTTAATTGGGGTGACCCGGCAATCGGTGTGCACCGCACCTATCAGTCTTCAAATATCAAAAAGGGCGTTATCTGGTCCAATACCCAGCAATACAAAAACGCCAAAGTTGACGAACTTCTGGAAGCAGCCGGAAAGGAAGCCGATGCAGACAAGCGCAAGGCGCTTTACGCTGAGTTCCAGAAAATCACCTCTGAAGAGTTACCGGTCTACTGGCTGAACACCCTGCCCTATCACACGGTTTACAGCGACAAAGTCGGCAATCCGCCTCTGGGCATCTGGGCCTCCAGTTCGCCCATGGACAGAACATTTCTGAAATAGGTTCCGTCCACCCTGGCGCGGCCCGTAAGGGTCGCGCCGGCTCACCAATTGATCGGCGATGATGAACTTTATCACCCCGTTACTTCAGCGCACTTTGTATGCGGTACTGCTGTTGATAGCGGTGCTGGTGCTGAACTTTTCCATGATGCACCTGGCCCCTGGCGATGTTGCGGACACCATTTCTCAATCGATGGGCGGCGCTGACGCCGAAACGATGGATCAGATCCGCCGGGACTATGGTCTGGATCAACCATTTTTCATTCAGCTCGCAAAATATGTTGGCAACGTGCTGACCTTCGACCTGGGTTATTCCTTTTTTTACAATCAGCCGGTCACGACTCTGATTGCAGAAAAGCTGCCCGCCACACTCCTGCTGGTGATTACATCCCAGTTGCTGGCGCTCGTCGTCGGTGTATTGCTGGGTGTTTACTCTGCGCGGAACCCCAACGGGATCGCCAGCCATTTCGTCACGTTTTTTGCTCTTTTCGGCTATGCAGCCCCGGTGTTCTGGACGGGCATTCTGCTGCTGATAGCGTTTTCACTGAAGATACCGCTTTTCCCGGTTGCGGGCATGTCGGACGTCACGATCTCCGGAGGTTTTTTCGCCAAAGCGCTGGATATTGCAAGGCACATGGTGCTGCCCGTGATTACCCTGTCATCGATATTTCTGGCGCTCTACTCGCGCCTGTGCCGTGCCAGCATGATGGAAGTGCTGGGGTCTGACTATATTCGAACCGCCAAGGCCAAGGGCCTGTCGGAGCGCGAGATTGTCATGAAGCACGCGCTCAAGAACTCGCTTTCGCCCGTTGTGACGCTCGCTGGCCTGCAGTTCTCCGCCGTGATTTCGGGCGCAGTTCTGGTTGAAACCGTGTTCAGCTGGCCCGGACTCGGGACGCTGGCGCTACAAAGCATTCTGGCGCGCGATACGCCGACGATTCTCGGGATCCTGTTCTTTTCGGCGCTTGTCGTGATTGTTGGCAACCTGCTGACTGACCTGGTGCTGCGTCTGATCGATCCTCGGTTGCGAGGTAAGACATGAGCGTCGAAGACGAGAAAATCGAAAAGGCCCGATCGCCGTTTTCCGAAGCATTCGAAATGTTCCGCCGCAACCATGCCGCGGTTGCCGGCCTGATCATGCTGATCTTGATCATCCTGGCAGGCATTTTCGGACCCATGGTCTATGCCGGTGATCCGTTTGAAATGGTCTGGGCTCCTTTCTCGCCACCGGGTCAGGAAGGTTATCTTCTCGGCACCGACTACCTCGGGCGTGATCTCGTCTCCATGCTGCTGCATGGCGCACGAGTGTCCATTGCCATCGGGTTGTCGGCTGCTCTGATTACCGTGTTAATCGGAATCACAGTCGGCGCTGTGGCTGGATTCTATGGCGGGTTGGTCGAAGAGGCACTGATGCGGTTCACCGAGTTTTTTCAGGTCCTTCCCACTCTCCTGTTTTCAATGGTCATTGTAGCTTTGTTCGGCGCTTCCCTTCCTATGATCACATTTGCCATTGGTGTTGTCAGCTGGCCGGCTGTGGCGCGGATCACCCGTGCCGAGTTCCTGCGCATCCGGGAGCTGGAATATGTTACGGCTTCGCGCGCCTCCGGCGTGTCGAATGGAAAGCTCATTTTCGGAGTCATCCTGCCGAACGCACTGCCCCCGATTATTGTCCAGGCGGCATTGATGGTGGGGTCGGCGATTTTGTTTGAAGCCGGTCTCAGCTTTCTTGGTTTGACGGACCCCAACGTTGTCAGCTGGGGGCAGATCATCGGATCCAACCGACAGTACATTCTTGATGCAAGCTACACAGTGACCATCCCAGGTGTCGCGATTTTTGTGACCGTTCTCGCAATCTCCCTGGTCGGTGACGGGCTGAACGATGCGCTTAATCCGAAATTGAGGCAGCGATGACGGCTCTGTTAAAAGTCGAAAATCTGCGGATTGAACTAACGACGCGCGACGGTGTCGCGCCGGTCATTGACGATCTCTCCTTCGAGATGAATGCCGGCGAAACCATGAGCTTTGTCGGCGAATCCGGTTGCGGCAAGTCGATGACCGCGCTTGGCATTATGGGCTTATTGCCGGAAAAGGTTGGCCGTGTCGCATCTGGCACGATCCTGTTTGACGGCGAAGATCTGACGAGGGTCAGCGATGCCCGTATGCGGGAAATCCGTGGCAACGACATCTCGATGATCTTTCAGGAGCCGATGACATCGCTCAACCCTGTCTATACCGTCGGGGAACAGATTGCGGAGGTGTTGCGCAGGCACCAGGGGCTGGGCCAACGCGCGGCCTGGGAAAAGGCCATTGCACTTCTCGATGCGGTACGCATTCCAAATCCACGGTCCCGTGTGGCTGACTATCCCCACCAGATGTCAGGAGGCCAGCGTCAGCGAGTCATGATTGCAATTGCGCTGGCCTGCGAACCAAAAATTCTGATCGCCGATGAACCAACAACGGCACTCGACGTGACGGTTCAGGCCCAGATTTTTGACCTGCTGCGCGACCTTGGGCGTGAAACCGGCACAGCGATTATTCTGATCACCCATGATATGGGGGCGGTCGCCGAAATGGCCGAGCGTATGATCGTTATGTATGCCGGGCGCAAGGCTGAGGAAGGCCCTGTCGATCAGGTGATCAATCATCCGCGTCACCCCTATACAAAGGGACTTATTTCCTGCGTCCCGCATTTGATGGCCAACCTGAGCGAGGAACGCCCTGAGCTGACGGAAGTGGGCGGTATTGTGCCTGGTCTGCGCGAATTTGGTCGTGACGCATGCCTTTTCGCCTCGCGCTGCGACATGGTGAACGACAAATGCCGCAACGCCCGCCCGCCGGAAGTTGCATTCAAGGGCAATCAGGCCTCCGCCTGCTGGTTCGCGGAGAAAGTCTGATGAAAGACGAATTGCTTCTCAAGGTCGACAATTTATCTGTCCGGTTTGCAGTCAAGCGCGGCGGAGGTTGGCGCAAAAAATCGTATCTCTATGCCGTGGATGACGTTTCGTTTGAGGTGGAGCGCGGTAAGACATTGGCCATTGTTGGCGAGAGTGGTTCCGGAAAGACCACGACTGCCCTTGCCGTTGCCCGCCTTGTTCCGGCGTTCCAGGGGAGCGTCGATCTCGAAGGCGAAGACTTCCTGACTTTGGAAGGCGACAAGTTGCGACAGGCCCGCGCCAAAGTTCAGTTCATCTTTCAAGACCCCTATTCCAGTCTCAACCCGCGTTTGCGCGCAGAGGCTATTGTTCGCGAGCCGCTTGACAGTCTCGGTCTTGCCGAGGTCGACGAAAAGCGCGCTATTGTCGATAGGTTGTTTAAGGCCGTTGGATTGAGACCGGAGCAGCAACGGTTGTTCCCGCACCAGTTTTCCGGCGGTCAGCGTCAGCGCATTGGGATCGCCCGTGCCCTGGCGACACAGCCCGAACTGATCATTTGCGACGAGCCGGTCTCGGCGCTCGACGTGGCGGTACAGGCTCAGATCCTGAACCTGTTACGCCGTTTGCAGGAAGAATTCAGTCTCACCTATCTGTTTATCTCTCACGACCTCGGTGTGGTCCAGCATATGTGTGACTCCATAGCGGTCATGTATATGGGAAAGATTGTCGAACAGGCGGACCGGCTTAGTCTTTTCAACAATCCGCTTCATCCCTACACGGTTGCGCTCTTGTCCGCGGTGCCTTCGGTTGACAAAAAAAGGCGCAAAGCAACCAGGCGTGTTCTAATTCCAGGAGACCCGCCGGATCCGGTGGATCCGCCGGCCGGGTGTCGATTTGCCAATCGCTGTCCAGTTGCTCAGCCACGGTGCAGCGAGAGCGAGCCACCGCTGCGTGACGTCAAAGGCGGTCATCGGGTCGCCTGTCATCTGGTTGATGAGAGTGCGAAGTCACCAATGAGCTGAGGATCAGTCGGCTCCACCTGCACCGCGCGCGCGCGAAACATCGCTTTCCGGAACATAGGTGCGTGCGGCCAGGGCCTCCAGCCTACCGAGGATGACAGGATCCACCGTCAGGCGGCGCTCGGGACAGAGCGGTCCATCTTCCACTGTCAGTTGCGGAATGATTTGCAGTTCAACGTCGATGGGTTTCGATGACGGGCGCAGAGATCGCGGGAATTCCAGGCTGGATGCACCGATCCTCAATGAGCTTTTTGAGAAGCCCAGCGCCATTGCTTTGCCCATAGGAACGACTTGAGCCAGATAGGCGGCCAGAAATATCGGCTCGATAATGCCCTGCAGGTCGGTGCTGTTGTCGGAAAGCACAAGTTGCGGCATGTCCGAGATCAGGCATCCCAAAGTAAGGCCGCAAGTACCATGTTCCGCGCCTGTCAGGCGCAGACCATCCAGGTGCGGCGCATGTGCAGAAGGACCGGTTCTGTCGACTGCTGATAACAAGGCCGCCAGATGGGTCAGGCCGCAGCACCCTTTAGCCGTCAACCACTTTGCGGCGAATCCTGCTTCCTGTGAAATCCCCCAACTGTAGCCTGCGCCGCGCGTTGCCTTAGTCGCGAGAGCTCCGGTTTCGGAGAGTGACAGCGCAACCATAGTCAAGTCTTCAAGGCGGCCGGATAGATCCAGTCGTCGCCGACCCTGTCCAGCTCATCGGGAAACGGGGCGTGTTGGTACATGCAGATGCGCACCCAGCGATCAGATCTCGGGTCGAATTTCGTTGCCCCGAAGAAAGACAGTTTACAGCGCAGCATATCGATCGGAGTCATGTCGGCATCGATCAGGTTGTCGCGGATTTCCGAATAGGGAAGTTTCTGAAGCGTCTGAACGCGCCGAGCCGCATGGCGGTGCTGCGGTTGCATCAACAGGAAAGTCGCCAGAAGACCGGACGGCGGTTCTGTCTTCAGGGCTTCGTAAAGCAGAGCAACATCTCGCGAAACCGCCAGCGGTTGTTCACGTTCTCCACCGGGTTCCTCGTGTCGCTCCCCAAGACGTGGTTCAAGCTTCGCCTCTGAGACATACCAGAAGCGGGCATGGGCCGGATCCTCTGTGTGATCAATATCCAGTGCCCAGTCATAATGCCGCTCGATGGTGGCGATCATTCCCTCCAAAGTGACCTGGCCATCAATTCGGAAGTCTTCGGATTCCTCGCAGGCCATGGTGTCTGCAAGATCGTCAATCAGGTCGCCATGGGGCTCGAGCACCAGCGAGACGAGCTGTTCCTGACCTTCGGTGGAGAGGTTGGTTTCGGACCATGTGACAATCTTGTCCCACGGGTGGGGCTCGCTTAATGCTCCGGTCGAAATGTGGTCTTTCAGCCTGCGCAGGTCATCGCGAAGGTCGGCCAGCCGCCCGGTGTAGAGCGGATGAGTGGTTTGCCAGCTTTCGGCATTTTCCAGTGCCCGCGCCACGAGGGTGGTGAAAGTTTCCGCCGAGTGTTTGTTGCTGTGTTCCAGTGTTCGCACCCGTGCCAGTGCGGCTTCCCGCGCATTGATCCAGGCGTGAAGCAGTGATTGATGGTTGACCAGAAACGGCGCCATGCCGAGCCCAGTGGAATTGCCTATTCCGATCATGCGGCGAATGGCAGGATCAAGGATGGTTGCAACGGCACCTCCCTTTGACCTCGCCATGTGTTCCACCAGAAGCGCGACAAATGTGCGGATAAGATAGACATTCAGCATTTCCACCTGAAAGGGAGCAGAGAACTCGGGGCGTGCGGCGATCGATTCGCGATCCGCTGCACCAAATTTTCCTGAGCCATAAACTGCAGTGGTTCGCATAAGATAGCCAACCTCGCCTATTGTATCAGGATCGGGCTGATGGCCTTTTGACAAGCAGTCTACAACATAGCTCCAGAGGCGCGCCGAGCGATTGGCGCGTGAAAGAGACAATTCTGTCGCAGTGACCCGGCCGGCTTCCTGGAGTGGAACATTGCCTTTCAAGCGGGCTATGTCGTCATTATCGGGGGTGCCATCAAACAGCGTGAAGGTGGCGTCCCATGCGGTTGCGATGACGCGGTCGGAGCGCTGATGGTCCGGTAAGTCATGTGAAAATGCGACCAGTGAATAGGTTCGCTCCGGGCCGTGGGCGCACAGTACTGCCGTACCGACACCTTTTTCGTCGATCTCCCAGACCGGCTGCGAAAACGACCATTTTTCTCTACGCAGACGGCGCAGCAATATCCGCATAAAGCTGAGGCGGCTTTGATGAAAGGCCCCAAGACGTGCCAGGCGCATCACCCGGTCCGGAGATCGCATCACCATTTCCTGCTTATCGGGGGATGGCTTCATCACAGTTTCTCCGGGCCGAAGCTCTCCTTGAAAAAGCGGAGCCAGTTTCCACCGGTCAGCTTGGCCACATCTTCTGCCGAAAAGCCCGCCTCCCGCAAGCCTTTCTCCAGTGTCGGAAAGTCGCGGTTGTCGTTGAACCAGCCGGGCATCGGAGGAAAACCAGCATCGCTTGCCGATCCCTCTCCGTAGTCAATCGTCTTGGTCCAACGGCCGACCCGCATCCATTCCACCACACTATCCGGCTGGTCCTGACACAGGTCCGATCCAATCCCAAGACAGTCGACACCAGCCAGTTCTGCGGTGCGGGCGATCATGGTGCAGAACTCTTCAAGACTGCATTTGGACTTGTTCTTCAGATGATGCGGGTAAAGCGAAAATCCGAACATGCCACCCGTATCGGACAATGCCTTGATCAGAGTGTCGGACTTGTTGCGCAGTGCCGGATGCCAGACTTCCGGATTTGCGTGGGTTATCGCGATTGGGCGACGCGAATGTTCGATCGCCTCCAGAGTTGAACGCTCCGCCGAGTGACTCATGTCGACCACGAGGCCGACACGGTTCATCTCTGCCACCACTTCGCGACCCATCCGGGTCAGTCCGGTGTCGTCCTCTTCATAGCAGCCTGTCGCCAGCAGCGACTGGTTGTTGTAGGTGAGCTGCATGAAGCGTGCACCAAGCCTGTGGAGAATTTCAACAAGGCCGATGTCGTCTTCGATGGGGGAAGGGTTCTGAAAACCGAAAAAAACCGCCGTGCGGTTTGTCTTCCGGGCCCGTTCCACATCGGAAGCGCTGAAACCCTGAAAGATCAGATCAGGGTGGCGCTCGAACCAACGGTTCCATTTTTCAAAGTTCAGCACCGTCTCGCGAAAGGTCTCGTGATAGGCGATGGTGACGTGTACCGCATCAAGCTCGCCCTCGCGCATCTGACGAAATATTTTCTCTGACCAGTTGGCATATTGCAGACCGTCAATCCGGTAAGGCCGTTGCGTCATGATGCGAGCTCCAGCACACTGTTCCAGAGCCTGGCGTCGAGTTCGACCTCCGAAGGCATTGTGAAGCCGGTGCCGGGAAGGCGGGCTCCGTCTTGCGCTGATACACCATCCTCAACAGTTGCGATCCGATCCCAAAATGTATCTCCAGAGTGCATGAGCGGATCGACAATAAAATAGAATTGCCCCAGATCGTGGGGCGGCCCTTCAGGAACTTTGAGCCCTTTGACGTTGACCGAATTCACCGAGCCGGTGACGGCTGCAGCCAAAACTTCGGCCATCAGGCCGAAACCGTATCCTTTGTAGCCTCCGGCGGAGACCAGCGATCCTGCCAGTGCAGCCTTTGGGTCTTCTGTCGGATTGCCCTCCGCATCCACTGCCCAGCCGAGCGGTATGGTCTCGCCTGCAGCAGCGGCCATTGTGATTTTTCCCAAAGCCACTGCGCTGGTGCTCTGATCAAACTGAAAGGCAATACCGCCATTGCGTTCCGGGATCGCCATGGCAATGGGGTTGGTGCCGAGCAGAGCAGTCTTACCGCCGGGAGGTGAAACAACGGCGGAGGCATTGGTGAAGCCGATACCAATGAATCCCGCTATCGCGATCTGTTCTGTGAAATAGCCAAGCGAAGTGCAGGTGTGGGCGTGGCAAATGGCCAGTGAACAGGTGCCCATCGCACGCGCTGTATCGAGAGCCTGAGGCAGGCCACGAAAAAACGCAGCCTGCGCAAAACCAAATCCCGCATCAACCGCAACGCTTGCACCCTTTGGGCGGGTGACGACTGGATCAGCATCTCCCTTTACACGTCCGGTCTTCAACTGTTTGCAGTAGCTCTCGAGATAGTAGAGTCCGCAAATCAAATTATGCTTTGCTTCGGCAACACGGATGGCCCTGGCCACCTCTTGCGCAACCCAGCTTTCCGCTCCGTGGGCGATCAGCGCCGACATGCTTGTGGCTTCAATCGCCTCCAGTTTGACCGTAATCTTGTCCATGATGCTTCCAGATTCCGTTGCAGACGCGAGAGAATACGCAACGGGAGTCTTTTTCAAGCCATGACAGCGTGAAATCTGTCGGGAGCGGCCTGCTGGCAGGGTAGTAAACTGTCGTATTCAGCCCAGGCAGGCTCGCATAGACATCGCCATCGCGCGCATGAGTTCGAAATACAGGTCGGGCCCACTTTTCAATCCGCTGCCGAGTGGATCCAGTACCGCAGACCGGATATTCGTCCCGCTGGTAATCACCGAGACAATCTTTGATTCAAATTGAGGCTCCGTGAACACACAAACCGCTCCTGTGCTCGTCAACTTTGCCTGGATGGCAGCCAGCCGTGCGGCGCCAGGTTTTGATTCCGGGCTGACCGTGACCGCACCCTGTGTGGAAAGTCCGAACCGGTTTTCAAAATATCGGTAAGCATCGTGAAATACAAAGAACTTGCTGTCCCGAACGGGTTTGATCAAAGCATCTATTTCGCTTGTAAGAGCGCCAAGTTGTTCGATGGCGTCCCGGGCATTTGCTGCATAGGTATCGGCGTTTTCCGGATCGGCTGCGATCAGGGTCGCCGATATCTCCTTGACGAGGACCGCCGCGTTCTTCGGATCGAGCCAGATATGAGGGTCGACATGGGAATCATGATGATCGTGTTCGCCGCTCGTGTGATCCTCTTCGGACTCTGAATGAAAGTCGGCGCGGAAATCCAGTTTGGAAAGACCTGCAGCCTGCAGCAATACAATTGACCGGGCAGACGCCCCGATTGTGCTGATCGGTTTTTCCAGAAAGGTTTCAAAGTCCGGTCCGATCCAGAAAATGATCTGCGCGGCTTCCATCTTGACGGCATGTGACGGCTTGAGGCTGTATCGGTGCGGTGAGCCCGCGCCGTCGACCAGCACAGCCGGCTCGCTCACCCCTTTCATCACTGAAGCGACAAGCGAATGGACCGGCTTTATTGAGGTCAGTACCTGAACTTCAGCGCTTGCAGGATTTGTCCAGCTGAACAACAGGACGAAGAGGAACATTGCGAGACGGCTACGGCCATTCGCCCATTTGCGGATATACATGGTCAACGTGACTGGATGGATGGTTTGTGTAATAATATAACATATGCCACATTCTCGCGCAATGTGTGGAGCCGTCCGATGAGCATGCCGTGCTGAAACAAACCGATCCGCTGGTATCGCTGACCGGCGCCGGCCTGAAAAGCGGCGGGCGCTGGCTGGTTCGTGGCGTCGACCTGGTGGTTCGGCCGGGAGAGATTGTGACTCTCATCGGCCCCAATGGTTCGGGCAAGTCAACCACAGCGAAGATGGCGCTTGGCGTTGTGAGACCGAGTGAAGGAAAGGCCGAGCGAAGCCCCTCATTGCGCATCGGCTACGTGCCACAGAGGGTGGCCATCGATTGGGTCCTTCCACTGACGGTTGACCGGTTTATGCGGCTCACCGGAAAACTGTCGCAGGCTGAAGTGGATGCAGCCATGGATGCAACCGGTGTCAGGCACCTGCGCAACACCGAAGTTCGGGTACTTTCAGGCGGCGAGTTTCAGCGGGTCATGCTGGCCCGTGCGATAGCACGCAAACCGGCTCTTCTGGTGCTTGACGAACCGGTGCAGGGAGTCGATTTCAACGGCGAGATTGCACTTTATGAACTCATTCGAAAGCTTCGCGACGATCTCGGCTGCGGCGTATTGCTGATATCTCATGATCTGCATGTGGTGATGGCCGCCACTGACCGTGTCATCTGCCTTAACGGCCATGTCTGCTGTCAGGGTACGCCGACCATGGTGGCAGAAAGTGACGCCTACAAGAAACTGTTTGGCCGGCGCCCTTCGGCTGCGCTTGCTGTCTATGAACACAGCCACGATCATACCCACCTTCCTGATGGTCGCGTCAAACATGCCGATGGTACAGTTACTGATCACTGTCATCCTGACGATGGTCACCACCATGGTCACGAACACGAACACGGCAAGGGCTGACATGCTGGATGACTTCTTCACCCGTGCTTTGATTGCCGGCATTGGCGTGGCGGTGGTGGCAGGGCCACTCGGATGCTTTATCATCTGGCGCCGGCTTGCCTATTTCGGTGACACGCTTTCTCACGCTGCACTTCTTGGTGTTGCCCTTGCCTTGCTTCTGGAGGTCAACATCACGGCTGCAGTCTTTGTGGTGTCGGCGCTTCTGTCTTTAGCCCTATTGGGTCTGCAGAAACGTGCAGATGTGTCATCTGATGCGCTGCTTGGATTGTTGTCACATTCGGCACTGGCGCTTGGTCTTGTTGTGCTTGCCTTCATGACCTGGGTGCGCGTTGACCTGCTGGGGCTTTTGTTTGGCGATATCCTCGCTGTGTCGCGGACCGACATTGCCTTCATCTATGGCGGCGGGTTCCTGATCCTGGCCGTTCTGGCCGTCATTTGGCACCCGCTTTTTGCGGCCACAGTGAACCGAGAACTTGCCGAGGCGGAAGGTATGAATCCGGATCGCGCTAATCTGATTTTTACTCTGTTGGTTGCAGCCGTGATTGCTATTGCCATAAAGATAGTCGGGATATTGTTGATCACGGCCTTGCTCATCATTCCGGCGGCAACCGCACGGCGTCTGTCGTCCGGACCTGAGCAGATGGCCGTTCTGGCATCACTCATCGGTGCCAGTGCAGCAATTGGCGGGCTTTTCGGGTCGTTGCGATGGGATACGCCGTCAGGCCCGAGTATTGTGGTTGCGGCGCTGGGCCTATTTCTGGCAAGTCTTTTGCCAGTCGCCGGCCGCATTGGAAAAAACAGAGCGGCATCGCACAGCGCCGAAGCAAGGAGACTGGGTAATGAGTGAGCATAGCCATGGCGATGCCAATCTGACCCGCAATCAAGCGCTGGTTCTCGAAACGCTTTCGGCCGCTGACGGGTCGCTCAGCGCCTATACCATTCTCGATCATTTGCGGGACAAAGGGTTTCGGGCGCCGCTGCAGGTCTATCGCGCGTTGGACAGACTCGTCGAACTGGGCCTGGTGCACCGGCTTGAAACCCTCAACGCATTCGTCGTCTGCCGTCGGTCAGATTGTGAAGGGCACGGCACAGTGGCGTTCACCATTTGCAAGAAATGCGACAATGTCGCTGAACTTACCGGGGAAGAAATAGCGGGCACGTTGAATTCGGTTGCCGTCGATGTGGGTTTTGCATTGGAGAAATCTACAGTGGAACTGCGAGGCATATGCGGCGCTTGCCGCGCAGGCTGACGGTCCTCCGCTCGGCGACATTCAGGAGTCAGATATTGTGCTCCGCCAGAAAAGCGGACACCTCTTCTCCGCAGACCCGCCAGGCAGGCTCGTGTCCCAGTATGATGTGGTTGCGGCTTTCCAAAGGAACAAAACGCGCATTGGGAATGCCGATTGCCAGTTCGCGGCCCTGCTCCATTGAAATGCGCTGATCTTCACGCGAATGGAAAATGATCGTCGGTGCCCGCACTTTACCAAGGCTCTCCCGGACATCAATTTTTCCAAACGCTTCTTGAAAGCGCACCGCATTTTCCGGTGATGTTGTACGGCGCTGGAATTCGTCGAACCATTCCAGCTCGTGAGGCGCCGCATCCGGCATGAACGTTTGCGAAAATATGTGCCGATAAGCCGGGTTGCTTGTCCCCCAGCCGTGACGCGTGAGCGTCAATACAGCTTCGCGCCGTTCCTGTTCCTCCGCGCTGCATCCGATCCGCCATCCGGTTGCATAACCGGAGATCAGAACCAGGCCGCTGACCCTTTCGGGGTGGCGTACCGCATATTCGATCGAAACCGCACAGCCTTGCGATATTCCAAGCAACGGAAAGCGTTCGAGCTCCAGGGCATCAACGACAGCTTCAAGGTCGCGGACAAAGGCCTCGAAACTAATGTCATCCACGTCCCAGTCTGAAAGGCCATTGCCCCTTTCATCATAGCGAATGAACCTGTGGTTCTTAGCTGCTGCAGAGAACGTTCTTCCCCAGATCGGACTCCCCCAGTCGAGCTCCAGATGATTCAGCCAGTTGGCGGCTTTGACAAAGGGGGGCCCGGATCCAACACTGGCATGCGCAATCCGCACGCCATCGGGAGCTGTGCAAAAGCCAATATTCTGCTTCCGCAGCATGCGCCGGGACGGCGGATCCTGCTTTTCCTCGGTTGTAACAGAAGCAGGCTTCCCGGAATCCCGATCTTCCGGAGCCTGTGCCGGGATCTCCAGACCAGCCGCCTTTGCCGCTGTTTCAAATCGCTTCGCGAAGTCGCGACATTCTTCATCGCGGCCGGTCGCGCTGAGATTAGCAATCAAAGATTGCGCCGCATCCAGGTTCAGCGGGGCTGCCTCCTGCCAAAGTCGGGCCCATTTAACGGCTTCGGGCGGCTCTACTTCCGGATGCAGTGCCAGTCTTCTGAGAACGTTGGCAGACATCAGCCGCACATCTTCCCGCTCCGCCGCAAGCCATGACTGAAACGCATCCTTTCCTGCGCTATCCAGTCCATCCATAAAAACGGCGTCCAGTGTATCGGCCATTTGCCGAAGCTCCGGCGGAGGAATGAACGGCGGCTCATCATACAGCCGCTTGCGAACGCGAACAAAATCTATGTCGGTTTGGCTCGGGTCGAGCGCAATGCGCTCCCTGTCTGCCGTTAAATGTGTGGAGCCATCCTCTTCAAGAACGCCGCGCAGTTTGCTCAATGCCCAGCGCAATGAACTTCGCGGATCATCTGGCAGGTCCCAGAAGATCTCACACAACCGCTCGCGCCTTTGAGGACGCCCCGTTGCGGCCAGATAACCCAGCAGCGCTCGTGCCTTCCTGGAAGATGGAAGCGTCAGCGGGGCGCCCTTACGGGTCACTCGGATTTCGCCCAGAAGGCTGATTTGAAGCTCACCGTTCATGGGCAGGTGTCCGTTGCAGGGGCATTTTCAACGCAGCTGCACGAAAATACAACGCTCGTTACAACGCTGGCAACCACGGCACGACTTCATGCTCCCGGTTCCAATGCCCCAGGAGATAATACAATGCCCCTTCAAAATTATGCCTTGCCACATCTGATTGATCAAACCTGCCTGACGGATGCCGGTCTCGAGACCTGGCTGATATTCCAAAAGGGTATCGAGCTTCGTGAGTTCGCCGCCTTCGAATTACTGCTCTCGGAGAACGGTCGTGCCATGATGGACGAGTACTACATGCCATTTTTGCAGATGGCTGCAAAAGCCGACAGGGGACTTGTACTTGAAACACCGACCTGGCGGGCCAGTGCGGACTGGGGTGAAAAGCTTGGCTATTCGCCATCTCGCATTGCCGACGTCAACCGAAAAGCAGTCCGCTACCTCGATGTGTTACGTCGGGAATCGCCAAAGCCCGATTTGGTCTTTGTCAGCGGCAATATCGGCCCGCGTGGTGACGGTTATGATGCAGGAGATGTGATGACGGTGCCGGAGGCACAGGATTATCATGCACAGCAGATCGATGCCTTTGCGCAGGAGCGCTGCGAAATCGTGACGGCTCTGACTATGACCAATGTGCCCGAAGCGATGGGAATCGTGCGTGCCGCCGGCGAGGTCGATGTCCCGTGTGTCATCAGTTTTACAGTGGAGACAGATGGCAATCTTCCAACCGGCCAGGGTTTGGCCGACGCCATTGCTGAAATGGACGCCGGCGCGCTCACCCGTCCGGCCTACTACATGATAAATTGCGCGCACCCGGACCATTTTCGTCACATCCTGTCGCCGGGCGCTGAATGGGCAAACCGAATAAAAGGTCTGCGCGCCAATGCTTCCCGGCTCAGTCATGCAGAGTTGGACGAAGCCGAGGAATTGGATGATGGTGATCCAGGAGAACTTGGCGGCTTGTATCGCGATCTATCCGCATTGCTGCCCGACCTGCGTGTGGTTGGTGGTTGCTGCGGAACTGATCATCGTCATGTTCACCAGATCAGTGAGGCATTGTCATGAGCAGTGACGAATTTCACTTCATGGCTCAGGTGCTGGCCTCTGCAAAGGCTGAGAATCCCGAACTCTATTGCAGAATGCTTGGCCCGAAGGCGAAACAATATGTATCGCCCAAGCCGACCGATACCGCAGAGTCCTGCCTGCCGGCCAGCTATCCATTCTAAAGCTCAGTCGAGATTTTCCCGTCAGCATCACTTCAGATCTTGTTGGGAAATGTTCCGCGCCTGTCTTTTTGAGGCCGGCGCGGGCTGCGGTCGACCTGGTGTTTGCCCCTCACCTGCACGGTCGACCGCATTGATTATTGCCCCTAATCAACGAAGGAAATCAAAATGAAAGCTCTTCTATTCGCGTCAGCTCTGTCGCTGACATTTGCCAGTACCGCATCTGCGCTGTCCGTGAAACAGGCGGAGAAATGGATGCAATTTGCCAAAGGAGGTTCCGGTTCTGCCGGACAAATCAAATGCTCAAAAGGCCGGATATTCGACCGCCGCCTGAAGAAATGCGTCCTCAGCAACTCGCCAGATCTGGACGACGGTTCGCGTGTGGAGGCCGGCATCTGGCTTGCCAAACGCGGCCGTCACGAAGATGCAATCGCAACCCTTGCCATGGTTGGGGACAAGTCAAACACCCTGGCGCAGACCTATATCGGTTACGCACACCGCAAACAGGGGCGCATGAAACTTGCTTTCAGTCACTACCGGGCTGCTTTGGCAAGTGATCCGCAAAACTGGATCGCCCGCTCCTACCTTGGCGAAGCGCTGCTGCAAAACGGAAACCTGTCTGCGGCGCGGGATCAACTGTCCCGCATCAAGGCGGGTTGCGGTGCAAACTGCAGCACCTACAAGCGCCTTGCTGGCGCGCTGGTGATCACGGAAAACCGCGGCTCCAATTAGAGCATCGAAAACCGGTTTGAACAAGAAAAGCAGGCGTCTTCGCGGACGCCTGCAGATTCCAACAATCCATGAACGGAGACGACGATGTTTGAGACATCACGAAGACGCTTGCTCGGCGCATCCATGGTTGGCGCAGGAGCCTTGCTCCACGGTCTGGGCGCGCGCGCCTCTGCAGAATCACTGAAAAGCAACGGCAACATCCTGTTGGACAACCTGCCGGACCTGCCCAGGGGGCTCTTTGATGCGGTCAACATGCCGTTGATCGAGGCGATACACGGCCGGCGCTCAAGGCGTTTTTCCCGCGGTGCGTCCATACCAGACGGGCCACTGGCTCACACATCAAAGCACGATCCGGAGCCCTTGTCCGAACTTGAGCAGATGCTTCTGCTCACGACAGTTTCAGGTAATACCGGCTGGTCGAACCTGATTCCCCACAACCGTAATTATGCGCCCCGGATGCCGAACTATGCCGGAGCAGCAGGAGGCCGCACTTTCCCCTCGGCAGCCGGGTTTCACACCACCGACTTCTTCTACACCGACGATGATGGCACCTATTTTCTGTCCACCCGCGACATGCCGGCAACACGGAGTGGTGCAGCCGATACCGACCTTCAGGCCTATCTGGGCGCCCACAAGTCCCGCATCATCAAGCTGTCCAACGGACGGCTGAACATTCCGGCAAAGCCCCAGCACATGGAAATGCACAACGAATGGTGCGCCAACGTGCCGGGCAGTACCCTCATCATTCCCGTCGCTGATCTGGCGCAGCACATGGTGCTGGTCATGTGCTACCTCGTGCAGGGCGGTGCCTGCATTTATGATGATGTAAACAACAGGCCGGTACCCGGTCTCGAGGCATTCAAGGATATCATCGATACGGAAAACCCCTATCCGTTGACTTATCTGGAGCAGACATCCCTCGCCGAAGTGACGGTCGAACTGTCGACATCCTGCTATGCCGGCGCATTGATGCTTCAGGCCCTGGGTCTCGGCGGTTGGATGTATGACGGGATTAACCCGTTCAGCGTGCTCGGTGCCAGCGGTGATCCTGAAGTGCCCGGCCTTGGGTTCCGGTTCGACATGATAGCCGACCAGCCTCTGCCCCACGTGACCGGGCTGGCGGGCGTGTTCGAGGCTCACTGTCCGCCGCATTACTCCACCATGCGTGACGCTGTGGAATCTGTCGTCCGGCGCAAGTTCGGGTCAGGCGGGCCCTTCAGCAGGAAGACCGAAGGTCCTTACAGGGAGAACGCAAGGGTGCGCGGTAGTGCCGCCCCGATCGATGACCGGTTTGTCGACTGCGTCACTGTCATGGCGCAGTACATCTTCAAGACATTCGGTCGTTTCCCGGCGACAGTACCTGCTATTTACAACCTGACCTATCTGCAGGCTCACAGGCTCGACACGGAATTCTACGACAAGCACTTCTCCCGGGGTGCCTATCTGAAAACCCATGCCGACCATGAGAGAAACTGGGCCTGACGGAAAATCGTCAAGTCACGGAAGATCGCGGGGCAATGCTGCCTCGCGGTTCCACGGCACCCTCCAAGGAAGAAGAATATGACCCGAACGAACCTGATGCTTGGATTCGCCGCCATGGCCTATCTGCTGGCGCTGGGGAACATCATCTACATAATCGGTTTTCTGGCTGATTTTGGCGTTCCCAAGGGGATCAGCGACGGGGCACGCATCGACATCCGGGCCGCCGTCGCGATCGACACCGGACTGATCCTGTTGTTCGGTCTCCACCATTCATTGACCGCGCGCGCATCCTTCAAACGCTGGTGGACCCGGATCGTTCCCGCTCCCGTCGAGCGGGCAACCTATCTGTGCATGACGGCCATCGCGACCGCTCTTGTTTTTGCTCTCTGGCAACCGGTAACAGTGACGGTCTGGCAGGTTCAGTCATCCTGGTTCGTGATTCTCATTCACGGTCTCTATCTGGCGACCTGGGCGATGATGATGGCAGCGACCTTTCACTTCGGTCATTTCAGCTTTTTTGGTCTGGCCCAGGCCTGGCAGAATTTTCGCAGATCCCCGCCCCGGGAGGCCAAAATGACGGCGCGCTGTCTCTATGCACTTGTGCGCCATCCCATCAGTGTGGGTTGGATGATCACGCCGCTGTTGCAGCCCCATCTGACGCTTGGCCACCTGATATTCGCCTTCGCCACCTTTGCATATATCCTGATGGCCACTCCATTCGAGGAAGCGGATCTGATCGCTGATCTTGGCGACGATTACCGCGACTATCGAAAACAGGTGCCGGCTTTTGTGCCACGTGTCAGGATGCGCGCCACATCCAGTGAGCCCGCAGTCAGACAGCGCTACCCGTGAGACGCCCTGGCCATTGAATGCGCGTCGAAACTAACCCGGAAAATGCAAAGCCACCTGCCCGGTGCTTCAGGCGGGAGGAGATAGTGTCGCAGTCTGGGGAAATCCTCGCTTCAATGCGTGTCTGATGCGGGCACGTATTGAGCCTGCCTGTTCGCGCTGCATGGCATCGTTCAGGAGTTCTGTTGCCTCGTCCCGGAACATCTCATGCTGTTCGGCCATTCTGTGAAAGCCGTTATAGGCCCAGGCCCGGACAAACTTCGCGTCATCTTCCAGGCAGGTGCGGATGAAGGTCTCTGCCGCCTGAAGTCCGGATTTGGGAATGGTGATGTAGTCCATACATTGCAGCACATGCAGCCTGGCCTCCCAGGGTGTCAGGGTGGTTGCTGAAGTAAAGATGGCATGTGCCGTCTCTTCATCGAGTTCGATGTCGCCAGTCTCAAGGTGGTGCTTCAGCAGCCATGTGGCACCGGTTTGCAGATCCTCCCGTCCCATCAAGCTGACGAGTTGTCCAACGAAATCCGATCTCGTGACATGCCGTTCATAAACGCCCGAGATGGCATCCCTGGACTTTGCATCCCATGCGGCAATATCGGATTTTAGAGACATCTGAGCTGCACGGGTGCTCCCGGTTTTATCCTGGCCGGATCAGACTAGCGTCGGGTGCATCGCTTCAAAAGCCGGCCTTGGAAAATTTGACCATCGAACGGCTGGACTCGTCCCAAAGGGTCAGCGGCACACATTTGAAACTCTGTAGCAAAGTCAAACGGTTGATGTCCTTCAGCGACGGATGGTCTTTGACCACTCTCGAAAGACGGTAGTAGGGGATGCGGCTGGACAGGTGATGGATATGGTGCAGTCCGATATTGGCCGTCAGCCAGCGTAGCGGCTGCGGCAGGTCATAGTGAGAACTCCCATGCAGCGCAGCCTCGTGGCGGTTCCAGTCATCGTTGTGGTCCCAGCTTGAATCCTCAAACTGATGCTGAACGAAGAATAACCAGACTCCCACCGATGCCGCGATCAACACTATCGGCAGCTGAATTAACAGGAAAGTCTGAAATCCGACCAGCCAGATCAGCAGCGCAGACACGACGGCAATAGAGACATTGGTGCCCATTGTGCTGCCCCAGGAGCGCCAGTTTTTCCTCATCTGTCCGAGCGGCAGGCGCTGATCGAACAGGAAGATGTATCCTGGTCCGACGACAAACATGATGATGGGGTTGCGATAGAGGCGGTAAATCAAACGTTTCCATGAAGATGCAGCGCGATATTCTTCTACCGTCAGGGTGCTAATATCGCCGAAGCCGCGGCGGCACAGATTTCCGGAGCCGGCGTGATGCAGATTGTGCGTGTGCTTCCAGAAATAGTAGGGCGTGAAAGTGAACACACCAATGATGCGGCCGGTCCAGTCGTTGACGGTGCGGTTGCTGAAAAAGGCTCCGTGACCGCAATCGTGCTGTATCAGGAACAGTCTCAGCAGAAAGGCTGCCGCCGGTATTGTGAGCAACAAGCCAGCCCAGTATCCCGCGTCCACGAGAAGCCATGCCAGTACCCACAGACCGATCAAGGGGAGTGTGGTAACGGCAATCTCGAAAATGCCGCGGGTATTTCCGGGTTTTCCGTAAGGCGCAAGAATTTTTGCCCAGTCACGGGCGTCTGGTTCAGCGGCAACCGCCGCCATATTGGATTCAGAATTCAAATTACGCAGCCCCCAAGCCATCGTCGAAAACGGGCGTTTCTGTTTTTGGACAGCCCGTTGTAAAAACTCATACTTTTGTCAACCTGCCCGGTCCAGTTTCAGAGAAAGTTGATTCAGCCCATATTGACACTACTAAAATCGACGGGCGGCGATTCGGCGACCAGCGCTGCTCAAGTTGTAACGTGATGGCTGTCAACATCAACTGTTTTGACGACCCCGGCTACAACAAATGGTGAGCGTTGTTGCAGATGTACCGTCACGGCGGCGCGGCAAATCGACTTTTCATGCGTTCTGACCGGCAGACATTGTTTATATCAATAAATCATGTTTTATTGATGTATGAACAACGAAGAAGCCCTTGCGTCCCTTGCAGCGCTGGCCCAGCAAACGCGACTTGATGTTTTTCGCCTGCTCGTCAAAGCCGGCGAGGCGGGAATGCTTGCTGGCGAGATCGGGGAATCCCTGGGTGTCCGGCAAAACACGATGTCGGCAAACCTGACTGTTCTTCACAATGCAAACATGGTGCGCAACGAGAGGCAGGGACGGTCCATTCGATATTTCGTCAACACGGAATCGATGCGCGGACTGCTTGGTTTTCTCCTGGAGGATTGCTGTGGCGGCCGTCCGGAACTGTGTCAGCCGATGATCAACGAGATTACTCAACCATGCTGTTGAACAACACGCACCGCAGAGGGTGAATTGATGACGGCCTCTCCCTCCCAACGCCTGGCTGCTGAGTTCATCGGCACCGCCTTCCTGCTCGCCACAGTTGTCGGTTCCGGCATCATGGCTGAAAACCTGGCCGGCGGAAATGTGGCCCTTGCCCTGCTCGGCAACACTATTCCGACAGGCGCCATTCTGGTCGTGCTCATCACAATGCTCGGGCCCATATCAGGCGCCCATTTCAATCCCGCTGTGACTCTGGTGTTCGCCGTGAGACGTGAAATATCGGCGCGTGAAAGCGCCCTCTTCGTCCTGTGTCAGGTTGCCGGCGGTCTGATTGGAGTCTGGGTTGCGCATGTCATGTTTGGAGAACCTGTGTTCCAGTTTTCCCAGAAGGTGCGCAGCGGGGGGGCGCAGTGGTTCTCCGAAGGAGTCGCCACATTCGGGCTCGTTTTCACCATTCTGGCAACTATCCGGGCGCGCGAAAGCGCTGTCGCCATGGCCGTGGGCCTCTACATTACTGCGGCGTACTGGTTCACGGCCTCAACCTCATTTGCCAACCCGGCCGTCACAATTGCCCGCGGCTTTTCCGACACCTTTGCCGGCATTCGCCCGGAAGATGTCGTTCCCTTTTTACTGGCTCAATGCATTGCCGCCCTGCTGGCCGGGGCATTTTGCAAATGGCTGCTCAGGCCCGCACCCGGTTCCATGTCCGAGCCGATACCCACACAGGAAACTCGATCATGACCGTCGTCATTCACCACAATCCATCCTGCGGTACTTCACGCAACGTATTGGAGATGATCCGCGCTTCTGGTGAGGAACCGGTCGTTATCCACTATCTTGAGACCGGCTGGACACGATCGCAATTGCAGGCGCTGTTTGCCGTTGCCGGCCTGACGCCGCGCGAGGCGCTTCGCACATCAAAGTCGCCGGCGGAAGAATTGGGGCTGCTCGATCAGTCTGTGAGCGACGAGGCACTCCTCGATGCGATGATTGAACATCCGGTTCTGGTCAACCGCCCGATCGTATGCTCTCCAAAGGGCGTTCGCCTGTGTCGGCCATCGGAAGAGGTTTTTGAGCTGCTGGATGAGTCTTCAATCACCTCGTTCACCAAGGAAGATGGGGATGTTGTGGCGCCGCAATCATGACAGATCAGGAACTCCCGAACCTGCAGGAAGAACTGCTCAATCCGGTGGATGTAGACGGACTCAAGCGCCTCGGCGATCCTGATCATCCACCCCGTATTCTGGTTCTCTACGGATCACTTCGCGAACGTTCGTTTTCGCGGCTGGTGTCGGAGGAAGCGTCACGGATTGCCGAGCACCTCGGAGCTGAAACCAGAACATTCAACCCACGCGATTTGCCGCTGCCGGATTCGGTTGACCAGGATCACCCCCGGGTCGTGGAATTGCGGGATCTCGCTGTCTGGTCCGAAGGGATGATCTGGGTATCGCCCGAGCGTCACGGCGCTATGACTGGAATCATGAAGGCACAGATCGACTGGCTTCCGCTTTCGCTGGGCGGAGTTCGCCCGACGCAGGGCAAGACACTGGCGGTCATGCAGGTTTGTGGCGGATCGCAAAGTTTCAACGCGGTGAACCAGATGCGGATATTGGGCCGCTGGATGCGGATGGTAACAATTCCCAACCAGTCTTCCGTGGCCAAGGCGTTTATGGAATTTGACGGTGAGCGCATGCTGCCTTCACCTTACTACAACCGAATTGTTGATGTTGTAGAAGAACTGATCAAGTTCACCTACCTGATCCGCGGCCGCTCGAACTACCTGGTCGACCGGTATTCTGAACGTGCCGAGACCGCCGCCGAAACATCACAGCGGGTTAATCAGCGCTCAATCTGATGCCACCATCCGCCCCGGCTTGTGTCTCGTGGCCACAAATCCTAAGCGTTGCATCTCGTTAGCCCATCAAGAGAGAAAGTGTTGTGGTTCCCTGGTTGCATCTGGATTCTGCAGAAATGCCCGGCGGTGGCGAGCTGAGACTGAAACGGCGGGGCCACGAGTTTTCGATCATGCTCGGGCAGATTGAGTTGATGAACAGCCGCCTCAGCGGATCGGAAGAGGCGCTTGCCACCATGGCGCATGACAGGATTGGAAGCCGCACCGGCGCCAATGTTCTGATCGGCGGGCTGGGTATGGGCTTCACCTTGCGGGCGTCGCTCAATGCATTTGGCCCCAACGCCCGTATCACGGTCGCCGAGCTGGTACCCGCGGTTGTGGATTGGGCACGCGGACCCATGGCCGAGGTGTTCGGTTCGAGTCTCGACGACCCTCGGGTTGCAATCCACAAAGGCGATGTGGGGCCTCTGATCGACGGTGCTACCGCGCTCTATGATGCCATCCTGCTCGATGTCGACAATGGTCCGGAGGGCCTGACACGGAAAGCCAATGACAACATCTACAATCTTCAGGGTCTGCGTGCAGCTGCCAGGGCTCTGAGTCCCGGAGGGGTGCTGGCGGTTTGGTCGTCAGCTCCGAATTCGGCGTTTTCGCAGCGTCTGAACCGGACGGGACTCACATCACAGGAGGTGACCGTGCGGGCCTCCAAGCGAGGCGGCGGTGCCCGCCACACGATTTGGTTCGCCACCCGGTAGAGCCGTGGCGCTGCGAGCGCATTGAGAGTTATTCGGCGAGAGGGTTCGCGGTCTTGCCTGTCAGGGTGCCGCTTCATTTTGAATGGTGTTGCGGAGCACGCCGATGCCCTCAATCTCTACTTCTACAACATCGCCGTCCTGCATCCAGAGCGGCGGCTTGCGGGCGTGCCCGACGCCAGACGGTGTTCCCATGACCACAACATCGCCGGGCTCAAGCGTCAGACCCTCAGTGATGTAGACAAGTGTTTCCACGACGGGAAAGATCATCATGTCCGTATTGCTGGACTGTACAGTGTCACCGTTGAGGCGGCATTCGATTTTGAGACCAGTGGCACCGGCCGGTAATTCATCACAGGTCACGAAAACCGGTCCGAATGGCCCGGTTTTGTCAAAGTTCTTGCCCATGCCCCATTGAATGGTGTGTCGCTGATACTCGCGCACCGATCCGTCGTTAAAGCAGGTATAGCCGGCGACGGCATCAAGAGCATTTTCTGCGGTCAGGTGTCGCGATCTTTTGCCAATCACAAGAGCAAGCTCCGCCTCATAGTCGAGCGTATCCGAGTTCAGCGGGCGAATGATCGGCTGTTCATTTGCAACCAGGGAGGTAGCGGTCCGCATGAATATTGTCGGGTATCCCTGCCTTTTGAACGGTCCTTCGGACACGTGATCCATATAGTTGAGTCCAAGGCACAATATTTTGCCGGGGTCGGAAACCGGGAGCGCAAATGTCAGGTCGTTGTAATTGAGCCGGGCCTCTGCGGGAGCGCGCTGCGCAAGCGCCTCGATTTCCGCCAACCGTTCCTCGCGTATGGCGGCACCGATGTCGCGTGGGGCGGCCGGATCGACCTGCGCGACATCGATGACTTTGTCTTCGGAAACAACACCGATGCGCGGGCCGTCATCACCCTCAAAAGCCACCAGACGCATGCAAGTCTCCTGTTCGCCAATTCGTCAACCTGAGTATGTTTCTAACTGCTTCTGGCCGGAATTAAAAACGATATATTTTGCAAAAACAAAAAAATATCTATAAAATGATTTAGCGAAAGGTTGTCGTCGCCTTCGCTTGGTCCGTCAGAATCCCTGGGACGGAAATCTCAAGTTGAATGGAGATCATCATGAAATCACTGGTTCGGAAAACAAGCATTGCAGTTGCTCTGATTGTTGTTGCGGGTACCACCGGTGCACTTGCCGCGCCGTGTATGAAGATCACGCTGACCGGAACACAAGGCGGGCCGCCGGTGTTCAAGGGGCAGGCCGGCGCCGGAACGCTGGTTCAGTTTGGCGAGGACGAAAACCAGTGTGGCGCTGTCAAATTGCAGTTCGACGCAGGGCGCGGCACGACTCAGCGCCTGTCCGAGATCGGGGTTCCCGTCGGCAAACTGAACGCCATATTTCTCACCCATATGCACTCCGACCACACTGAGGGCATGACGGATCTGATGCAGCTGCGCTGGCACTTCAACTCGGCCGGCCCGAAGGTCGATCTGATTGTCAGCGAAGATGCGAAGTCTCCGCGAGGTCATGTTCTGAGCGGGCGAAAGTTTGCCGAGCACATTGGTGACGCCCTGATCAATTCCGGGGAAATGGCGCAGCGCCTGGCAGAAAACCCAAAGCGCAAGGCAGGTGGCCCGGCTGACCTGATCAACGTGATGACATTCCCCCCGGCTGGGGAGCCAACAGTCGTCTGGTCATCCGGTGATGTGAAGGTCAGCGCCATCAATTCCCGCCACGTCCCGGGCCACGCCTCTTTCCGTGTAGATACGCCGGCGGGCAGTGTGGTGATCGGCGGAGATGCCGGTAACGACAAGCCGAAGCCACCGCGCGAGACCTCCACATCCGAGCAGGTTGAAAGGCTTGCACAGGGCGCAGATGTGATCGTTCATTCCACCATCCACCCGGTTATGGGGCCGGACAAGGAAAGCGGGTTCCCACCACCGATCTATTTCAGACAGAGTACGGCCACCGATCTTGGAGCCATGGCCAAGCGCACGGGAGCCGGTCATCTAATGCTGACGCATCTCATTCCGCCTATGGGTGCTGCCAGGCAGGGACCTTACCCTATCCCCGGCGGAGCTCTCAACGAAGCAGCCTACAAGTCAGCTGTGCAAGATGGTGGCTTCACAGGCAACACGATTGTCGGTACTGATCTTGTGACCCTTCAACTGCCCGCAAAGTGAGGATCTTTCCTGGCTGAGATCATTCCAATCGACGAGGCCATCCGGACAGACTCCGGCCCGGAATCCATGACCAGCCGTGCCTATGCACGACTGCGAAAGGATATCATCTCGGGTGCGCTGGAACCTGGGCGCAAGCTCAAAGTCGAGGAACTGCGCCGCCACTACGACGTCGGCACCAGCCCGATCAGGGAAGCACTGAGCCTGTTGACATCGGATCACTTCGTCGAGCGGATCGATCAGCGCGGCTTTCGCGTCGCCGAAGTCAGTGCCGACGAGTTTGCCGAGCTCCTGAAAACCAGATGCTGGCTTGAGGAACGCGCCCTGCGGGAATCGATTGCAAACGGGTCCAGCCACTGGGAAGAGCAAGTCGTGCTGTCAAACTACCGGCTGTCGCGGATTCCACGCTCCGAAGGTGGCGAACACTTTGTTGCCAACGAGCAGTGGGAAACCCATCACAAACGCTTCCACATGACGCTTATTTCGCAATGTGGCTCATCCATGCTTTTGAAGTTTTGCGATCAGCTTTATGATCAAAACGTTCGCTACCGGCAATTGTCCGGCTCTAAGGCTTACCCATCGCGTGATGTGGCAGAAGAACACAACGCTGTATGCGATGCAGTTCTGGCTCGTGATGCAGATACGGCGGTCAGGTTGCTGATGCAGCACTACAACCGCACCAGCGCCTTCCTAAAGGACCAGCTGAAGCGTTAACTCCAGTTGATCGAAGGTCATGTCTCAGCGCGCGCCAGGACAAAGTCGAAGTCAACGACGTAGTAGGGCAGTGTCAGGCGGTCACGGATTTCCAGATCATCCGGCAGCCCATCGAGGCTTGTCCGTTCCTGATATTCCATAACGAGTTTTTCACGCACGCCAAAGACGGCATCTTCGTCAAGATAAGGGTCGTCACTGGGAAAAACTTCCGTGACCAGCGACCGGAATCCCGGGGCGGTGACGATAAAATGAAGGTGGGAGGGTCGCCAGGGATGTCGGCCGGTTGCACGCAGCAACTCACCAACAGGTCCGTCATCTGGCACGGTGTAGGGGGCAGGGCGCACAGTCGAAAAGAGATAGCGACCGTCATCATCTGCATTCATGTGCGAGCGCAGATTGTATTCGGGCTGAGCCGCATCCTGATTTGAGTACAACCCGTTATCGGCCGTCTGCCAGATTTCCAGCTCTGCACCGACAACTGGTTGGCCGTCCGGCGTTAATACCCTGCCGCCGACCACGACGGTCTTGCCTTCATTGTCACCTTTCAGATCCGCGCCGACGGCAGCTTCGGGAGCGCCGAGAACATGAAATGGTCCCAGAACGCTCGACGGTGTCCCGTCTTCAGGCGAGTTGACCATGTCAACAAGTGAAGACAGTCCAAGCACATCAGAAAACAGAACGAACTCGTTGCGCTCCGGTGTGGATATCTCGCCGGCCGCATAAAGAAGCTCCAGACCTTTGCGCCACTCGTCGTGGGTGAGGTCGGTTTCCCGGACAAAATCGTGCAGGTGGTGAACGAGCTTCTCCAGAACAAACTTCAATCGCGGATCAGTGTCCTGCGAACAATAGTTCAGAAACGCCTGCGTGATGTTGTCTTTGGATACCGTACGCATATTGAACTCCTACAAGATGCCGATCGAGAGGACCGGGAAGCTGATGATCAGGATGAGAACCAACAGCATAATGACTGCAAAGGGAAAGGCGCCAAAAAACACGTCCTTGAGTGAGATGCTCGGATCATTGAGGCTGGACTTGATGACAAAACATGAGATGCCGAGCGGCGGAGTCAGCAATCCGATTTCAGCACCAATGACCGTGACGATGCCAAACCAGACAAGGCTCATACCCATCGATTCCACCAGGGTGATGAACAAGGGCACGACGATGAGAATGATCGAGGCGGTATCAAGCAGTGTGCCAAGAAACAACATGAGGATCACGTAGATGATCATCACTTCGACAAAGCCCAACTGGTAGGTTTGCAGGACGGCATTGAGTTCATTGGGCAAGCCCGCATAGCCGAGCATGCGGCTGTACAGAGACGCCATGGTGATCAGGAAAAGAATGGACGCAGTAATGTGGCCGGTTTCGATTGCGGTCTCCCACAATCCGCGCCGGGTGATGCGCCGGCGCAGCACCGCAATGATGAGCGCTGCCAGAGCGCCGGCCGCTCCGGCCTCCACAGGTGTCAGCCAGCCCGAATAGATGCCGCCCAAAACGATAAAAATCAGCGCCGCAGTCGGCACGGTCTTGTCGAGGATCTGCAGCACCGAAAGAGGCTCGCCTGCACTGCGGTCGATGTTGGCGCCGATGTAATCGGGGCGGATTCTCCCCGCCACGAATATCCAGGCGATGTAGGCGGCGGTGAGCAAAAGACCGGGAACGATACCCGCAAGGAACATTTCGCCGACCGATTGTTCGGAAACAAATGAATAGATGATCAGCATGGCGCTGGGTGGAATGATCATGCCAAGGACAGACGACCCGGCCACGACCCCGACCGCGAAACGCTTGTTGTAGTTGAGCCGCTGCATTTCCGGCACTGCGATGCGCGTGAACACCGACGCCGATGCGATCGAGGACCCTGTGACTGCGGCGAAAACTGCATTGGCGCCAACAGTGGCCATGCCTATTCCACCGCTGACAGCGCGGAACGCGCGGTTCATCACCGCGTAAATATCGGTCCCCAGCCCCGCTCGCGAGACCAGCAGACCCATAACGGTAAAAAGTGGAATGGTCGCGAAGGGATACTCCGTTACCCCGTCACTCACCGCGATCTTCAGGAAGTTGAATGCCAGGATGGATTTACCGCTGATGATCCAGATCGAAACAAAGGACACCAATCCCAGAGCAATGGGAATATAGACCCCAAAATAGACCATGGCGACGATTGCGACGACCGACATGGCTCCGATCTCGACGGGCGTCATACCGGGCTCTCCCCTGAACCGAGGGACGCGGGCTTGCGATCACCAAGCACCGCCTTGAAGGCGAAAATTATCGCGCAGGTGAAAACGCTGAAGACAATTGCAAGTTTGGCCGGCCACCATGGTGCGGTGAAAATTCCGGGCGTACCGAAATATTCACAACGGGCAAACGCTGCTGACAGGTCCTTCCAGAGATCACCGCTCGGCTCAGGTCCGAATTCCGGTGGGGTGATGAAATGGCAGCTTTCAATTGACTCGATGAATT
>CALIOE010000029.1 GCA_938044775.1 uncultured Rhizobiaceae group bacterium | reverse complement strand
GAATGGCTGATGTGGCAGATGGGCGGACTTGGGCCGATGCTGGGTCAAGCACACCATTTTTTACATTTCAGTCCCGGCAAGGCGGAATATGCGGAGGAACGCTTCAAGGCAGAGGTCGAACGACTTTATGGCGTTCTCAATGAACGGCTGGAGGGGCGCGACTATATTTGTGACGAGTATTCCATCGTCGACATGGCGTGCTGGCCGTGGATTTCGCGTTATGAATGGCAACGCATCAACCTGGCGGACTACCCCAACGTGCTGGCGTGGTACCGTCGTGTGCTCGCTCGCGACGCGGTCCAAAAGGGTTATCACGTGCCAAAAGTGATGGGCGAAATTCCCGCCGGTTGACGGCCAGGGGGTCGACAAAGCCCGGATCAGATCACGGACGGCGGCCACATTGGCCCCGTTCAAGGGCGTCTGAAATGTTTGGTTTCAAGTCTATTTGGCTGCCGGTCCGGAAACTTTTTCAAGATGTTTACGCGCCACCTCGGTGGTTTGAAATACACCCTCAAATTTGATTGGTTCCCAGTTGCCCTTGAGATAGACGTCAGCACTTACCTTGGTTCGACCCCAAACATTGGCGCTATAGCCGAACCTATCATTCGGCTCTATTCGAACAACTTCAAAAGGAGCGAACCACCGCTTATCCAGTGTGTATACGACACGGTCGACACTGTTGATCAGGCAATCAAGACTCTCCTTTGAATTGTTGAGGGCTGCGTCTTCGCGGGCTGCGAGTGAGAATGAATTTTGATAATAGCGCTGCTTCTTAGTTGCATCGTCGGCAAAACGATCCGTCTCGATCACCTGTTGTTCTATTGAAAGAACACCTTTCTGATCCTCGCTAAGGCTGAGCGGGTCGCAGGAGCCTGCGTCCCCGGCCCGGGTGGCAATCATGGTCCGCGGCATCGCAACGTCATTGGTCTTGTTCGCATTTTTTTGCTCAAGACCAGTCTGTATCTGTTCAATTCTCTTGGAGTAGCTATTCGACGCTTCAAGGGTGAGTGTCTTGACCCTGTTTTCAAGTGCGGCGAGTTCCTCATCTATCGTGTGCTTTGCAACATCCACATCGGTTTCCATGTTTCTGACCAGGATTGAGATTTCCGTGTTGACGAAGTCCTCCATCCGTTTCTTTTCTGCTGCAATGAGATTCACAATCGCCGTATTCACGGTCTCAACCATCTCCTTTTTCATACGGATTTCTGCTTCAGCAATTATTGGCTTTGAGACTTTCTCAATTACGCTATCAACCGCCCGCCTTGACAGCTCATAGATCGAGCCGGCGCCGACAATGCTGACCAATGCCAAGACAATGGCCAGGCCCGTTGACATCTTTTTTCGTGCGTTGAGATATATCTCGTGGGTCCAAAGATCCTCCTGAATTTTCCTGGTTTTGATCAGATCGGCCTCAAGCCGGGCATTTTCCTCGAGTAAGGCTTTGTTGCTTGGTGACGGCATGTCGCTCTCCTGGGGCATTGACGAGGCAAGCCTATCCTATCCTCCGGCCGATGCCAGTTGCCGGGCACTGGTAGCCGCCCTGAACTGCCAGTGCTGCCCGTCCTGCCCAATACATGTCCAACCGCAGGATTGTCATTGCGGGCTGTCACCCAGGCTCCGATGCAGCTTGGAGCTCATACTCCGGGTTCCTCAACCAAAAGCCAGGGACCGGTTCCTGCGCCTGGCCTTACTGGTCGGAAAGGTGGCGCAGGCGAGCAAGCGACCACGCTGCAGCGTGATGAATGATAGCAATTTCCCCATCCTGAACAGCATTGTCGAGATCCGCATAGGTGCTTTCGCAAAGAAGCATTTCCTCGAGATCTCCTGCGTCCGGTTCCGCCACCTGGCGGCATCCAAGACCCAGATAGTAAGTACCTGTGCAACCCAGTTGATTTCCATTGTCGACGAATTCTCCAAGATGGATGAGTTTCCCTGCATGCAGCCCTGTCTCTTCAAGAAGTTCGCGCCGGCAAGCATCGGCGGGTTTTTCCAGATCCTCGATAAATCCGGCTGGAAAGGTCAACGAAACTCGACCGGGTCCGTGCTTGTATTGCTGAATGGTCTGCACGTTTCCGTTTTCCAATACGGGCACGATGACGACAAATGGCCGGAGATGAACCTGGTAAAAGTCATCAATGACCCTGCCCTGGTCAATTTCGACTTTCTGCTTCGTCACCTCCAGATAAGGAGGAGCAGAAAATACCAGTTCAGTACTCAGCGTTTTCCAGTTTTTCACGAGATTATCCAATTCGAAGAGGAGTAGCGGCACGATAAAAGTTGCTTTTTGCGGCAAAGCTTTTGCAATCTGCCACGTGGTTTTCATTCTGCAAAAGAACTTTCCTTGCACCGCCGGGCCAAGCCAGGAGACAACCGGCCAGGAGAAAAACAGCCCTTCTTGCCGGGTCTAAATCATCAGCCCAAATGTGATCGCAACCGCCGATAGCGCGGCGCCGGCCAGCCCACCAAACAACAATCCTCGAAAAAGACTGTCTTTTTCATTGGTTCTCCGGGCAACCACCAGAGCAACAGCTGCGTCCTGCAGTGCGTATCTCAATTCCGATTTCGACAAATCGCTCACAGGCTTTCCGCGCCACTCAACCATAACGAACCTCGTTTCTTTGGTTTTATGAACGCAAGAGGCGTGCCAAAGGAATCAAGGACGCGAAAAGGCCGACCAAAAGATCGGGCAGGAGCTGTAGTTCAACAAGAAATTCGGAAATCGGAGAAAAGCATTGCCCGAATTCTTGCGAAGTACAAAAAATTCATGTCGAGTGCAGTCGCCAGAGAAATTTGGAGGAGAGACATAAAAAGCGCCGCAAAGTAAAAATTTTACTGCCATCAATTTCAGCGTTCTAATTCGTTATTTGATCTATATTATCGCTTGACCATCGGTTCATTGCACTTGCATGCTCGACTCAAAACAAGGCACGAAAACTTGACGGGCTTTGCAGTTTCTTTGAGCTGAAGAGGGATTTTCGATGGCACGACCGGCACGCAAGCGCTCCGACGCAGAGAAAGGAACCGACGAGTCACTTCACACGGTTCGCAAAGGCCAGTCGTTGTGGGATATCGCGGCGATCCACTACGGCCTTTCAAGCAAGTGGCAGTTGATCTATGAGCGAAACCGCAACCAGATCGGCACCAAACCCGATGAAATCGAAGTTGGTATGAAGCTGGTCATCCCCTCGCTTGCCCCTCCCGTCGATGAGCCGGTCGATGGCAGGTTTGACCGGGTGGTCAAGAACGCTGCTGCGCATCTCGAAGGTCGCAAAATTCTTCAGCTTCCGACAACCATGCTGCTCGGGATGAGCGAAAATGCAGGCCAAATTCTCGACAAAGAACTGAAGATCAGAACCATATTCGACCTCGCGCAAGCCAGGCTTTTTAATGCGGTACACGATTTAATCGACGCTTCGAGCATTGTCGCCAGCGAATCCGTCAAACATGGCTTTGTTCCCGGCGACATTATCAGAGGTGATCCCAGCGCGATCGACAATCTGGAGCACCTGTTGTCGGCAAGCCTGGAGGAGCTGAATTTCAAGAATGAAGACGACCAGAGCAACCGAAAAACTGCGAATGCGATTCAGGCTGCTCTCTCCATCGACAATGTCCGCGATCTGGGAAACTGGCCCCCTTTTCTGGCTGCACGCGGAATTTTGTCTGGAACGTTCAATCCACTGGGCGTGAAAGACGATGATCCAGAGGCCCCGACCGATCTGATTCCGCAAACCGGAAATTATGCCACGGAGCGGGTTCGCTACAGCAGCGTCGTCATGACTGACCGCGGTGGCGGGAATGATTCAAACAGTTCCGCCAGGAAAGAGCTGACTGCCGGTGCGTTAGTCGACCTCGCGCCGAAACCCATTGCCTCCGACAGCCACCCCTTTGCAACAGGGGTTATGATCACCAACGAACAATCCTGGTATGCAAAAGGTGTGACACTTGGGCAGTTGACGCACAGTCTGGCTCTGGCGCCCGGCGAGAGTACAAAGATTGCTGTTATCGACTGGACCCGCAGAACCTCGGGGCGGGAAGACCAGTCGACCGATCAGAAGGAAAGCCTGAGCCAGTCGACGGAGGAAACCCGGGCGATCTCTGAAATTACCGATGCGCTGGCGCGTGAGAGCCAGCATGGCCGTTCAAGGACCACTTCACGCAGCGCCAGCGCTGAAGCGGGTATCGGCGGCGGCCTGGCCGGACTGTTTGGGGCGTCGGCCGGCGGCGGCACCAATTCGGGAGTGTCGACAAACGTGTCTCATTCGAGCGGAACACGTCACCTGGCGGCAGAAATGACGCAGAACATCCAAAGCCAGACAGAACAATTGGCAACCTCGGCCCGCAGCCGCCGCGCCTCCGTCGTTCGCGAAACAATCGAAACGGAGTCGGAAGAAATCACAACGCGGGTCATTACGAACTACAACCACATGCACGCGCTTTCGATCCAGTATTACGAAGTGGTTCAGGTCTACCGCGTGGTGACCAAACCAGTCAGGTTTGATCGCGTTCTGTTCATTCCGGCCGAGCCCGTTCGATTTACTGACCCAAACCAAATCACGCGCAACAAGGCGATATTGACACGCGCGGCCCTGAACACGTCGATACGGGAAGCGATTGCAAATTATGAACCTCCCAGCGCAGCATCGTTGATCACATTCGAGAACAGGATTGCGCCCGAACAGGCAGGCCGGAAGTCGCTCGATCGGTTGCAGGACAACGCCGAAGACAGCGAATTAGTGCAGGGCAACGATATGCGGATCTCCCGCATCGAATACAAATGCCATGACCAGGCTGAAATTGCCGGGATCGATATCAACTACACCTACAGCGATTCAACGGGCCGTCGGGATGTGTCTACGGGAGCTGAAAACGAAGGCGAACTGGACCTCGCCCAGCTTCCTGTTTCGGCATTTTCAGATCTGGCGCTCAGGCTGCCGCCAGAGAAAGACAAATGGGGACCCGTGACGCTTGTGTTCCACATCAGTTCGCCGAGCTGGAGTTCAAATTCCAGGGCCATTCGCCATTATGTGAACATCACACAGTCGGGCACCAACGATCCAATTGATATCGTTTCCATATCGCAGACAACGACCAGTTCCGGTAAAGTTGAGCAGCACCTTAGCGACAATGCTCTGTATTACAGCCAATGGATCTGGGCGACACTCGATACGGCAACACTGCGAACCGCGCTCTCTAACTACACCATGGACGGAAAGCCGGTTATTGAATCCATCGACCTGACGCCCGTCGCCATAACAGGAAATTACATGGGTTTTCGATGGAACTTCGAAGAGGAATCCCAGCACGACACCTGGATGGAAGAAAGCGGATACAGTCTCAGCGCAGCGCCACAGGAAAGCGTCGTCCCGCTGCCTACCGACGGCGTATTTGCCGAGGCGGTCCTTGGTCGATTCAATTCCGCTGAAAAGTTGGACATGTCGCGGTTCTGGAACTGGCAGGATTCTCCAATTCCGATTCTGCCGCCGGGCCTTGAGCCGATCAAAAGCGGATCCCGGGCAGAGGCCAGCGATCTCAAAGGCGGCGGACTGGCGCAACCCGCTGTCCAGATCGTGCAGCCCGCGGGCATGCCTGATCCAAGTGGGATGCAATCGGCACTCCAAAGCCTGACCGCATCCAACATTTTCCGCGACATGAGTGGAATGGCAGGCGCTGCGAGCGCATTGCAAACCAGCCTGCAGGCATCTTCTGCTGGAGCATCCCATGCGAGTGAGGAAGCAACAAAGGCGTTCGAAGCCGCCAACAAACATCAGCAGGAAATGACCAAGCTGGCCATGGAAGCAGGTGCACAGCTGCTACCAATGATGGCCGGACCGGCGGGAATTGGCGCATCAAGCGTCTCCAAAGCCGGCGCAGTGATGAACATGGCGCAAAAACTCGACACATCAAAGGAAGCCAACTCGGGTCAATCGACGAGTTCAAACTCCGGGTCATCAGGCACTGCAGCGATGTCGGCGTTTGGCGCATTAATTGGCAGGGTTGCATCAGCCAAAAAGTAGCTGCCTTCTATCCATTATTGTTGCCAGCGACTTGACTGAGCAGTCGGTAGACAGGTGTTCAGGTTAGTGGTAGCCCCACGCACAGGATGATGCTGGCCCCCATTTCCAGGCGAAGAACAGCCGGTTGCACTGCCCACGCCTTGCGATGATGGGTCTTTCAATTTTTCGAAGGAATGATCGCTTTGACTATGCCATCAATCAGCCTGGGCGCAGGAGACCGAAGGCGCACGATCTTCACCTTACCGGAAACCGAAAACACCTCTGGTAACAGCGTCTTGGCGCTCTCGATGCCGAAGGCCGGTTCGGTTCTGCTTGAGCAGGTTCTGCGAGATCTTTGCCCCTATGTGGGTCTCTCCTACGTCTCAATCATGGCCACCTTTTTCAATCACGGTGTGGCTGACGAGGACATACCGGCAGAAACCTCCGAGATTTTCGTGCCCAAAGGTTATTGCTATGGCGGTTTTCGAAACTGGCCGCAGAGTTTTTCAATTCCGATCGTCGCCGGTTCACGAAAAATCCTCCTGATCCGTGATCCTCGCGACATGCTCGTTTCTCACTATTATTCAATGCTGCTGAGCCACCCGGCAGCCAGCAATCTTGACGAGGAAAACCCGGATACAGAAGAAGGCCTCAACAGCGTGGCGCGCTGGCGGCGGCTGGCTGAAGCCAACGAAATAAACAGTTACGTTGTGAAAGCTGCACCCGTATTTGCGCAATTTATGCAGGACTACCGGCTTCTTTGCGAAGAGCATGAAGTTCGCATTTTCCGATACGAAGACATTGTATTCGAGAAACGGAAGTGGATCGACGATCTTTGCGACTGGTTCGAGTGGAAGGTGCCGGAATCCGCACTGGATGAAATTGCGATCCGACACGACATTGTCCCCAATACCGAGAATCCCGACCAGCATGTAAGGCAGGTCAGCCCAGGCGACCACATGCGCAAACTTGATGGGCCCGCAATAGGCGAGCTGAATAATATTTTCAGCAACGACATGAACTTTTTCGGCTATCCTCAGCCCGCCTGAATCCGCGCAGCCCAAACGCCGATTAAGACAGGCAATCCGTTGCCCAAGTGCTAATTTTCGCACTGCATTTTTAAATATATTGATAGGCTTCGGCGACCATCCTGCATGCGCCCACTAAGGCTGATCAATGTTCCGCACACAAAACAGATCCGCTCATCCAGGAAGGTCTGCGTTGATTGTGTTTCCGGCGCAACCGTCTCTGAACTTGGAAAACAAAATATGCAGCAACCAGAAGCATCAACAGAACATGCATATGACGGCCTCGAAGGGGTCGACCCAAATCCGGCTTTGACCGCCCTGCAATCTCTACGGGCTGGAGACACAGCCCAGCTCATGGCAAAGCTCGATCTATACGATTCAGTTTTTGAACAATTTCCTGGTGGTATCTGCGTATTCGACAATGACATGCAAATGACGCTCTGCAACGAGCAACTGAAAGAACTCCTCAACTATCCGGCGGAACTCTTCGCTGACGGCTTGCCAACCATCGAGCAGCTTTTTCGCTTTAATGCATCGCGCGGTGAATATGGTGCAGGAGATGTCGAGGAACATGTCCAGTCGAGACTTCGGCTCGTCCGGCAGGGTCGCTCCCACCGCTACGACCGACAATCGGCAGATGGCACGATCCTTGAGGTTCGCGGCAGGCCGCTTGACGGCGGTGGATTTGTGACGACCTACACCGACGTTACGAAACAGCGCAATCAAGCAAAAAAGATCGAGGCTCTGGTCGACGAATTTCCTGGCGGAATCTGCATATTCGACGAGCAGTTCAACATGATTCTTTGCAATGAGACATTGCGGGAAAGACTGCCCGACACACAGGGACTTTTCAAAAGAGGCCTGCCGGCCATGAATGACTACGTGCTGCACAATGCAAGGCACGGAGTGTACGGAAACGGCAACCCGGCCCAGATCGCCGCGGCCCGCCTGACCAGGATCAGGAGGGGGCGGGAACTTCGCGAACAGTGCGAACAGCGAAACGGCAACTACCTTGAAGTGTCTGTCTTACCACTGCGAGAAGGGGGCTATGTCGAGATGCAGATCGACATCACCGAAGAACGCATACGAACGCTGCAGCTGGAGAGTGTTGTCGAAAACTTTCCCGGCGGACTGTCGATGTACGACAAAAATCTAAAGCTGGTCCTTCACAATGAACAGTTCAGGGATCTGCTCGGCTATCCCAGCTCTCTGCTGGAAAAAACCAACTTGGGATTCCAGGACCTCGTCAGGTTTGATGCAGGCCGGGGCAAATATGGCGATGGCGACGTTGAAGGGATCGTTTCGGAACAGATAAGTCTTGCGAAACTCGGACAACCCAGAAAAGCCGAACGCAAGCATTCAGACGGAACCGCGCTGGAAATTTGTGGTGTCCCGCTGGAGGGTGGTGGCATTCTGTCCACCTGCGTCGACATAACGGAGCGTCTTGAACAGCAAGCCCTGGCGCTCAAGATGGCAAATTTCAGCCCGGTAGCCGGCTTGCCAAACCGCTCGCTGTTCCTCGATCGACTCGACATTGCGCTGGCGCAAGCCGAGCGGGGTGGAAAGATGGCGGTGTTGTACATCGATATTCATCAGCGTGATTTGCCGGAAGCAGAATCAAATGAGCAGATCAGTGATCGAATTCTCAGCGCTCTCGGCGATCGATTTAACAAGACCAAGCGGGCAACCGACACCTATGCTCATCTTGGAGCTCATCAATTCGGCATTGTTCAGGTTGGAATTGTAGGTATCGAGGGCGCTGAGATCCTCGCCCGCCGGATTTTGCGCACCGTTCGCGAGCCGGTAAACATCGGTGATCAAGTCGTGGAACTGGACGCCTGTATCGGGATAGCGCTGGCTCCCGAAGACGGCACCGGCTCAGACGAAATTCAAGAAAAAGCTGAATCCGCGCTGGAAAAAGCCAACACTGATGAGCCCGGGACAATCGTCTTTTTCCCGGACTTCTCTGCCCATACACGCCCTTAGAAAGCACCAATGGGGCAGCGTCGTCTTTCCAATTTGCACCCTGAATCAGGGTTGTATCAGGCCTTGCCTTTGTTGATCGTGTTGGGCACCTAGGGTGAAGAAGAAAACGAGGCCGAACAATGACCACGCTCCAGTTTAACGAACGACAGGTCGGAAATACTGATCTGTCGATTACGACTCTCGGCATTGGCGGCGCGCCCTTCGGCAACAATCTGAAAGAGGCCGAGACCGCCAGCGTCCATCGCGCGATAGCCGCCGCATATGATGTTGGAATCCGCTACTTCGATACCGCGCCCTTTTACGGGTTTGGGCTCTCGGAACGCCGCATGGGGGATGCCTTGCGCGGCTACGATGACATCGTCCTGTCAACCAAGGTTGGACGTTTGATTGCTCCCGGGCTGAACGATGATCCGGACGCTGCGAACTGGCCGGGCGCTCTGAGATTTCACCAGGTCTATGACTACGGTTACGATGCCGTAATGCGTTCGGTTGAGGACAGCTATCAGCGGCTCGGCATCGACAGGATAGACATACTCTACCTTCACGACATCGGCGAGTTTACGCACGGCGCAAAAGCGAACGCTCCGCTGTTTAAGGATGCCATGTCGGGCGGCTACAAAGCGCTCGATGAACTGCGTCGAAACGGCGAGATCAAAGCCATCGGTCTTGGCGTCAACGAAGCGGAAGTCTGCATTCAGGCTCTCGACCACGGTCAGTGGGACATGTTCTTGCTTGCAGGACGGTATACCTTACTTGAACAGGGTCCGTTGGAAACCCTGTTTCCCGGTTGTGAAAAGGCCGGCACTACGATCACAATAGGTGGTCCATTCAATTCCGGTATTCTAGCCGGTGGTAAAACCTTCAACTACGAGGTGGCTCCAAAGGATGTTGTTGAACGTGTCAACATGCTGCAAGAAATTTGCGATGATCACGCCGTACCGATGGGGGCCGCGGCGCTGCAATTTCCGCTCGGGAATCCGATCGTAACAAGCGTGGTGCCCGGACCTCGAAGCGACGAAGATGCCCGTGGAATAATTGACTGGGTGAACCATGAGATTCCTATGGCGTTCTGGTCTGATCTGCGCGCACGCAATCTCCTTCATGCAGACGCACCGGTTCCGGCCGGGAATCCTTTTCTGGCCGGTTAGCGATTTGCAGTTCGCGCAGCTGCGCAACCGGCTTACGAGACTTGCGACAGATAGATTGCACCTAAAGGCGGACCCAGGCGGCGTCCCGCTGACTGGATTGAACGCAGGCTTCGATAAAGGCCACACCGGCAATGCCATCTTCGGTCGTGGGAGCGAGAACATCGGGTGAAACCGGCACACCATTCTGTCTGGCACGAATAATGGCCGCTGCCTCGCTGTAGATTGTCGCAAAGCCCTCGAGATAACCTTCAGGATGTCCAGCCGGGATCCGGGTGACGCGCGTGGCGGACTCACCGGCGGCAGGGCCTCCGCGGGTGACCAGACGGGTCGATTCCGCCTGTGGCGTGTGCCACAGCTTGTTGGGATCTTCCTGCGCCCATTCCAGAGAACCCTCCTCGCCATGCACAGCCAGGCGCAGATCGTTTTCTTTTCCCACTGCCACCTGGCTTGTCCAGATCATGCCACGGGCTCCCCCTTTGTATCGCAGCAATATGTGGGCATTGTCATCCAGAGTCCTGCCCGGCACGAATGTGGTTAGATCTGCCGCAAGGCTTTCGGCTTTAAGACCTGTCACGAACGCTGCCAGATGATAGGCGTGGGTTCCGATGTCGCCTATCGAGCCACCCGCCCCGGCACGTGCCGGGTCAGTGCGCCATTCCGCTTGTTTGGCGCCGCTTTGCTCCACACGCTCAGACAGCCAGCCCTGGGCGTATTGCGCCTGAACCACACGAACAGCGCCAAGTTCACCGTTGGCAACCATCTCTCGAGCCTGCCGTATCATCGGATATCCGGAATAATTGTGGGTCAGTATGAAGGACGCTCCGGACCGTGATGCAATGTCGTGCAGACGTTTGGCTTCCGTCAGGGTGTTGGTGACCGGCTTGTCGCAGATTACACTGACTCTTCTGTTCAGAAACGCTTCCGCTGCCGCAAAATGCATATGATTGGGCGTGACAATAGATACGGCCTCAATGCCATCCACACGTTCGGATTCACGCCGCGCCATGTCCTCAAAGCTGGTATAGATTCGGTCCGCAGCCAGGCCAAGCTCCTGACCTGATGCAAGTGCTTTTTCCGGGGTCGAGGACAGGGCACCCGCCACAAGATTAAAGTGCCCGTCGAGGCGCGCAGCCATGCGATGCACACCGCCAATGAAGGCACCCTGGCCGCCGCCCACCATACCAAGTCTGATCCTGGGAGCAGGTGGCTGTGCGATGAAATCAGCCATCACAACAATCCCATCATTTTGCGATTCGACTGCTTGTCGGTTGCACCGGCAGCAAAATCATCAAAAGCGTGGTCGGTGACCGGAATAATGTGAGACGCAATAAACGGAGCACCTTCCCTGGCGCCGACCTCCGGGTGCTTGAGCGCACACTCCCACTCAAGCACAGCCCAGCTGTCGTAGTCGTAAGCCGCAAGTTTCGAGAAGATGCCGGAAAAATCTACCTGCCCGTCGCCAAGCGAACGGAATCGCCCGGCTCGCTCAACCCACGGTGCGTAGCCCGAATAGACCCCCTGTCGTGGCGATGGATTGAATTCCGCATCCTTGACATGAAAGGCGCCAATGCGTTCGTGATAAAGGTCGATGAATCCGAGATAGTCCATGCATTGCAGCAGGAAATGGCTCGGATCATAGTTGATCATGCAGCGACGGTGATTGCCGACCTTTTCAAGAAACAATTCGAAGGTCGCACCATCAAATATATCCTCCCCAGGATGAATCTCATAGCAGACATCAACGCCCGCGGCGTCAAAGGCATCAAGTATAGGCCGCCAACGCCTGGCCAGTTCTTCAAATGCTTCTTCGACAAGACCGGCAGGCCGCTGCGGCCATGGATAAACATAAGGCCAGGCCAGGGCGCCCGGGAAGGTAACGTGCGAAGCGAGCCTCAGCCGCTGCGAAGCCCGCGCCGCCTTCATCATCTGGTCCACCGCCCAGCGCTGCCGCTCGTGCGGGTTATCATGCACACGCTCCGGAGCGAAACCGTCAAACGGCTTGTCATAGGCCGGATGCACTGCGACGAGTTGCCCCTGCAAGTGAGTCGATAAATCAGTGATGGCGACTCCGGAATCGTTACAGATTCCCATCACTTCGTCGCAGTAATCGTAGCTGTCTGCCGCCAGGTCGAGGTCAAAAAGCCGCTTGTCCCAACTGGGAATTTGCACGCCTCTGTAGCCCAGTGACGCGGCCCATTGGGTAATGGAGCTCAGCGAATTGAATGGCGCCTTGTCACCCGCAAACTGCGCCAGAAATATGCCGGGACCTTTCATCGTCTTCATGACATCACCGCAACGCCGCAATAACGCTGTCGACGTCTGTAACAGTAGACACTTCCTGCAACGCAAACTGGGTCGCAGCGGCATGCCAGTCAGCATTCATCGTCGAGCAGGCATTTTCGGGTACGATGATGGTGTAGCCTTTGTCCGCCCCCGTGCGCGCCGTGTGCTCCACTGACATGTTTGTCCACGAGCCCGTATTGATGATCGTATTGCGCCCCGCGCCCTTGATGTAGTTCTCCAGGCGTCCGCTTTCCCACGCACTCATCGTAATCTTCTCGACAATCAGGTCACCGTGCTGCGGTTCGAGCCCCGGTGCCGGTTGCACACCCCAGGTGCCGCGTACCAGAGCGTTGTTTTCCTTCAGACCTTTCAGCAAGGGTGCGTTTTCACCCATGGCTGGGTGGCCCGGCTCGCAGACGAGCCAGACATGAATGACCAGCACGCCGGCACGTCGGCAGGCCTCTGCCAGACGGCGGATGTTCTCGACGACATTCTGGTCTTTGGCATGTTGCGGTGAGCCCGTATGGGCAAACGCGCCTCCCTCTATCATCACATCGTTTTGCATGTCCTGAATAATGAGGACGCTCTTGCCGGCATCGATATTCATGGCACCGCTTTCTAAAACAGTCGGTTGTTGGTTCGTATCGCCGGTGCGGCGAACGGGTGGCGCCGCAGGAAAGGCAGAGGGCGCCGATGCGGAATGCTCCATAAAAGGTTCGCGACGTGGACGTGCCTTGGTATTGACAGCATAGAGCGATGTTTCGGAGCACAGGAACAGAGTGCCCCAGTCGTCGTTGCCCCAATGCATGTTGGCGACCATTTCCGGCACTGCGATTTTGCCCAGCAGATTGCCCTCGAAGGAATAAACCCAAACACCACCGGGTGCCGTCACCCAGACATTGCCTTTTTCGTCGGCTTTCATTCCGTCGGGCAGGCCCTTTTTTGTGCTGTCGCGAATGCCAGTCGCAAAGATCCGGCCGTTGGTGAGACCGCCATCCTCCGCCACATCGAACATGCGGATATTGGCCTGATCAGTGTCATTGACCCACATCCATCGCTGGCACGGCGAAAAGGTCAGCCCGTTGGGTTGGCTGAACATATAGCGGTCGGAAACCAGTTGAGGTTCGTCGCCCGGCCTGTGGTCCGGAGCGAGGCGATAGACTCCCTGAAACCCCAGCTGCGTGGGCCGGGGCACGCCAAAGTGTTCCATGCGGCCATAGGTCGGATCGGTAAAATAGATCGCGCCGCTGTTGTGTACCACAACATCATTGGGCGAGTTCAATTCCTTGCCCTCAAAATGCGAACACAGAACCTCGCGCGTGCCGTCCGGCCTGAAGCGGGCGAGCGACGATGTGGCATGTTCACAGACGATCAGGTTGAGTCCGGCATCGTAGGTCATGCCATTGCCCTTGTTGGAGGGCCGCATGACCTCTTTGACACCGGAGGTATCCCAGCGCCGCCGGACGTCGCCAGGCATGTCCGAGAACAGCAGATGCTTTTCCACCGGGTGCCAGATCGGGCCCTCTGTGAAAATAAACCCGGTACCCAGCTGGGCAACAGGAGCCTGTTCGTCGATCAGGTCGCGAAATGACGGGTCGACCACCTCGTGGGTCATACAATTTCTCCCGCAATTGTCATGCTACATCGGGAACCAGTCGCGGTTAGCGACGGTCTCGGTTATCGGGCCGGGCACTTGCATGCCAAGGCGACCAATCACCTGTTGATGTTCGATTTTGGCCGGACGGTCATGCACCGGCAGCAAAAACTTATAATTGGTGAGCAGCTTTTTAATGGCCGCCTTCTCCTCGCGCTTGGATCCGGAATGATTGCCGGTAACGCGAGGTTCCATGTAGTTGTTGGTCATGACGTGGTTCACGATCTGATCGTTGAAATCGTAGATCACGTCGCCACAGATACAGGCGAGGCCTTCCGCCGTTTCCACAATGACGTTCATCGAGCCTTCGGTATGTGCCCCGGCTGCCTCGCACCAGACGCCGGGTATGATTTCTTCAGCCCCGGTAATCTCGAGGTCCAGAAAGCGCATTGCTTCAGGCTCGTAGATGCGCTCGACCAGATGCAGGATGTCCGGTTTCGGATATTGCGGATACATGATGCCGGAAACGGAGAACTCCATTTCCCGGCGGTTCAGCACCACGGTTGTATTCATCGGGAAAAGATCGTCCTTGCCCGCATGATCGATGTGCAAATGGGTGTGCAGAACGTAACGCACATCTCCCATCTTGACGCCGTGTTTGGCCAGCTGATTTTCGATCATGTTCTCATGGAACTGCAAACCGCGCATGCCCAGCGATTCCATGATCGCGTTATCCCGATAGCCGGTGTCCACCACGATGGGATAGGCACCACCGAGAATAAGAAATCCATAAACGGGGACGCGTCGCACGCGCCCACACTCATGACCAAGAACGAGAAAACTCGTCTCCAGTTCGATGTCGCCGTAGTCGAGAATGTGAATTTCGAGTGCCATGAGAATGCCTCCCTGTTTATGCGTCTGTTGTCAGCCGGTAGACCCGCGCTGCTGTGTCGTTGAATATGGCTTTGTGCTGCTTTGTGGTCAGACTGGATGCAGCCTTTTGGAATGCCCTGAAAAGGTCTGCATAACTGGTCCAGAGCTTTTCAATCGGAAAATTGGAGCCATACAGACAACGGTCGGCCCCAAAAATGCCGATGGTGGTGTGGACCATATCGGCGATGAATTTCGGGTTGTTCTTGTGAATGAACGTGCCAAAGGCCGAGAGCTTTGAGCAAACATTGTCGCATTCGGCCAGGCGATTCATGCCGCGCTCCCAGTTACGTCTGCCAGCCTTTGTGGTGTCCTCCAGCATGCCCGCATGCTGAAGAATGAAGGTCACGTCCGGACAGGATTCCGCCAGCCCGGAAGCATCAACCATCTGCTGCTCAAAGACCTGGAGATCAAAACTCCACCCATATTGGGCAAGATATCCGATGTTACGTCGTACGATCGGATCGGCAGGCAGACCGCCATGCGGTGCAAAGCGATAAAGCGGTTCAGGGTGCCAGTGAAGTTGCTGTCTTATGCCACGCACCAGCGAGTGTTTCGCCAGCTTGTCCAATTGCGGGCGTACGTCATCAACGGTAAAATCGGCGTAGGCCACGATGGCATGCGGCCAGCCTTTACCTTCGCCTTCCGAGACCGATTGCACCCAGGCCGCTTCGTCCGCGGCCCAGTTTGGCGCCCAATTGGCCTGCACATAGACCGACCTTTCAATGCCGGTTCCCTGGAGGTCAGCCTTGAACTCATCGATCAGGTAATCCCGTTTGATGGCAGCATAAGGACCAAAGATCCGGGGCTGTTCGGGACCGAGAAGCCACGGCAGATCAGCCTGCCGCCAGATATGATGATGGGCGTCAATCATGCAGCGTTCCGCTTCTTCATGGTGTTCAGGTTCAGCACGTGGTGGCAGATCGCACTGACTCCGCTGCCATCCGAGAGGCTGTCCAGATAGGGCAATATTGCGGAAAGGGCCCCGGTCCGCGGTTCATAATCCGCGTCTCCGGCCAGGGGCGAAAGCCAGTCGAGACGCCACGCGATGCGGGACATGCGGCGCACCGCATCAATCATCGTGTCGGGTTCACCACGCTCAAGACCATCGGAAAGAACGACGACAGATGCGCCGCGCATGGCGCCGGCAAACCGGGGAATGGCAAGCAGTGCGTCCAGCGCATCTCCGATGCGAGTACCCCCGTCAAAATCGGCAACCAGCGCGCCAACGCGAGCCAGAGCTCGCTCCGGATTTTTGTCCGATATGGCGCGGGTAATCCGGGTCAGTCGTGTCCCGAAAGTGAATATCTCGACACGGTCACCAGCCCTTTTCAGAGCATGGGCAAAACGCAGGGTTTGCTCGGATTGATCCTTCATGGAGCCGGAGACATCGATGAGGAGAACAATCGGCCGCTGCCGGGTTTTCCGTTTCATCTGTTTCAGTTCAAAAATCTCGCCGTCCCTCTTCACTGCTTGACGCAACGAACGGCGCATATCGAATGCCGTGCCATGACGCGTGCTGGCGAAGCGATAAGACCGGCGTCGAGGGATCGACGACGACGCACGTCTCTCGAATTGACGCAGGGCCTCCGTTTGATCCGTGGGCTTAAATTCACGTCGCATCAGCGCCTCGGTCGCCGTTGCCTCAGAACCAACCTCTTCGTCGTCCTCTACAATTTCGACTTCCTGGGTACCATCCTGCTCTTCGTACGCATCAACACCTGCCTGATCATCGTCCGAGGTCACCGGCGCCGATACCGTCTGCCCCATAAAAAACGCACGGAACAGGGCGTCATATTCGACCTGCCGCTGATTGGGAACAGCAAGCATCGCAAGACCAGCACGATAGATGTCCATCATATCCCTTGGTCCAAGAAGTCCGATTGCTTCGATAAAGGCCGTTGTTTGCTCGGGTGCGATGGCAAATCCGTGGGCGCGCAGGATCTGCGAAAAGGTGACAAATGGCTCAACCGGCTTTGGAAGGGTGCTCATGCGGCAACTCCCTGCAGGACGGAATCAAGCTGCGGCTGTACAAATTCCAGATCATCATGGTCCTTGAGCGCCACCCCAATGGCCCGACGGAAAGCTTCCGGCCAGGGAGCACCCTGCGAATGAAGCAGGGTCGCTGCCTCCGACCACTCAACGGTTTCAGCGACACCTGGCGGCTTTATCAGCGGCTGTTCACGCAACCGACCAACAGCGGCGACGACGGCATGAGCGGTCTGCTCAACAACACCACTCGCCCGCGCCATGACGATTTGCGCCTCGAGAGCGGCATCAGGGTAATCGATCCAGTGATAAACGCAGCGTCTGCGCAGAGCTTCGTGAAGGTCACGTGTCCTGTTGGACGTGAGTATGACCACCGGGTGCGAGGCCGCCCGAACAGTACCGGTTTCGGGAATTGAAATCTGGAAATCAGAAAGAAACTCAAGCAGGAACGCCTCGAATTCGTGGTCCGACCGGTCGACCTCGTCAATCAGCAGCACGCTGTCCTCCGGGCTTCGCAACACCTCAAGCAGAGGGCGCTCCAGCAGGAAGTGGTCGGCGTAGATGTTGACATAGTCTTCCTCAGCCTGGCGAATGGCCAGCATCTGGGCCGGGTAATTCCACTCATACAAAGCCGCCGACGCATCAATGCCCTCAAAGCATTGCAGACGAACCACACGCCGCCCAAGAACTGCGCCGATGGCCTTGGCCGCTTCTGTCTTGCCAACGCCCGGCGCACCTTCCAACAGCAACGGTTTTCCCAGCGCAAGAGACAGGTAGCCGGCCGTGGCCAGTTCGTCGCTGGCAATGTATTGCGCGCCGGACAGCGCATCTCTCAGGGCGGGCGGGCTGTCGATGCCGACGATGGAGGGGCGGATAGGCATCGGATCAGCGCATTCCCTGCGGTCGCGCGCCGCCAATGGCCTGAATACCACGCAGGATTTTTTCCGGCGTTATCGGCAGTGCATCAACCCGAACACCAACTGCATTGTAGACGGCGTTGGCAACGCCTGGCAGCAACGGATTTGCGCACATTTCACCCGGCCCCTTGCCCCCGTAAGGCGCATCCTCTGCGGGCCGTTCCAGAACCGCAATATTGTGGTTCACAACTTCGCCCGGCCCTGGCATCAGATACTGATTGAAATCAGTCGGACCGTGATCCCGGTTCGGATAATAAGGCTCGGTGGTTTCGTAAAGGGCATGGCTGACGCCCATCCATGCTCCACCGATAAGCTGCTGCTCCACCATTTTCGGATTCAGGGCGCGACCCACCTCATAGGCTGAGTTGATTTCGAGCACCTCCACCTCACCTGTTTCATCATCAACCTGAAGATCAACGACCACCGCCGCGTGGGCGAAGCAGGAAACAGGTGTCATCTCTCCGGTCTCCGGGTCAACGTCGGAGGTAGGAATCAAAAAGATGCCGCGCCCGGAGATGGTTCGACCCTGTTTGAACTGAGCAGCGATGGCCGTTTCGGCGACTGCAATTGACCGGGAAGGCGCGCCCTTTACATTGATGTTACCCTTGCCGTCCGTTTCCAGATCCGACGCGTTCACTTCCAGCTCTTCCGCTGCCGCCTCCAACAGCAGGCCACGAGCCTCCCTCGAGGCCTGTATGACAGCATTTCCAACCCGGTGTGTTCCGCGCGAAGCGAACGATCCCATGTCGTGGGGACCGGTGTCGCTGTCGGCCGTATCCACATAAACATCTTCGACCGGCACACCAAGCGTTTCCGCCGCGAGCTGACGGGTAACAGATTTCATACCCTGGCCGAGGTCAATCGCCGAGAGCGCTACTTTGAACTTGCCGTCAGGGGTTGAGTGAACCAGCGCCTGGCTCGGGTCGCCACCCAGATTCATGCCGATGGGATAATTGATGCAGGCGAAACCGCGTCCTTTATGAATGGTCATCGTCGCCCTCCTTTCATCGTCTTCTGGTTCCTGAAACAAAGGGCGATGCCCCCGGCCGCCGAGTACCACGGGAGAATGGCTCGGACGGCCGGTAAGGCTCCGTCGCAGGTGTTGCGGCGGATGGTGAAGCCCCGGGGGAAATTGGTGTCGGAGCTTCGGGAGTCGGCGGCGTTGCAGAATCTGCAGGTGGCGCCGGCGGCGGGGAAGATTGCGGCAACGGTTGATAAAGGCTGGGAGCTGATGCCGGTGTTGCAATCGCAGGGGCTGGGCCGGGAGCTGGCGGGGGCACGTGAGGGGGAGCTGATTGCGGGGCAGGCGGGGCCACCGGCTGAACCGCCGGTAGTGGTGACGGCTGCGGGGCGTCCGGCATAACGCCCGGCATCAGGTTGGGCTTTCCGGCAATGTTTTTCACGTCCTGTCCCATCGCCTGACTGGCAGAAACGGGTGCAATGGTTGAGGCTGCCTTGGTCGACAATGTGCCGTTTTTTGAAGGCGCGGTATCGCTGGCAGCACCACGTTTGCGATCGCCAATGCGACCCTCAGTATCAATGATCGTTTGCGGAATTTCGGCACGCGGGCCGCCGCCATCACGCAGGCTGGACATAGCGGCAAATTCCGGCCGGATAGCCCAATCAGCCTTTTGCGCGGCAACCTGGCAGCTTTCGATCAACGCGCAGTTCTTGGCCAGACGACGATGCGCCTTCATGTCACCATCGCGATAGGCATTGAGAATGCGCAGCTCGATAGGATTCATGCCGACTTTCTCGGCCACCTTGTCCATATGAGTTTCAATGGCAAAGTCGACGCCGGTAATACCAAAGCCGCGCATTGCGGTGGCCGGCGTCCGATTGGTGTAGACGCAGTAGACGTTGGAAGACACATTTGGGATCGTATACGGTCCAGGCAGGTGCCCTGTTCCTTTCACGATGGCGTAGGAAGACAGACGGGTATAAGCACCTGAATCGAAAAAGCCGGTAAACTCGCGGGCGACAATGCGACCGTCATTCATCACACCATCGCGAATGCGCCACCGTTCCGCGCCGCGGGGCGCGCCCACCTGCATCTCTTCGGCCCGGTCGAAGTTGTATTTGACCGGCTTTCCTGTGAGCATGCAGCCCAGAAGGGCAAGGGGTTCGTGAAGGGAATCGACCTTGCCGCCGAAGCCGCCGCCAACAGTGCCGCCAATAAAATGCAGCCTACCCGAAGGTGTATCGAGCAGTTTCGCCGAAATTCCAAGTGAGAAGAAAAGCGCCTGGGTACTTGTGTAGCAGACATATCGGTCATTGGTTTCAGGGGCTGCAATCGCGCCGCAGGTTTCCGTTGGCGCCTGCTCGATCGGAGACATCTGGTATTCGCCTTCGACGATATGGTCAGCACCGGCAAGTGCCTTTTGCGTATCGCCAAAACGCAGCTTCTGGTGATCGTATTGATCGTGATAGTCGAATGTGTTGTTCGGGTAAGTCGCATTGACGACTGGCGCTTCAGGCTTCAAGGCCTCTTCAACATCAAGTACATGGGGCAGAACTTCGTACTCTACCTGCACCGCCTTGACCGCATTGCGCGCCTGGAGTTCGGTTTCGGCCACAACAGCGACAATTGTCTCGCCCTTATAGGCAACCTTTCTACCCTGCAGCAGTGCCTCGTCATCCTTGCCGAAGCCGATAATCGACAACATGGTGTTTAGATTGACCGGCACGTCTTCCGGTTTGATGATCCGTACCACACCCGGCATGGTTTCGGCTGCCGATGTGTTGATCGACGTTATGTTGGCGTGGTGGTGGGACGAGCGAACACATTTAAGATGCAAAAGCCCATCGAAAAGATGATCGTCAAAAAAAGGCGAACGGCCCGTCACGTGTCCGAGAATGTCCTGTCGCTGGGTTGGCTTGCCGACCTCGTTCAGATCATCGTCGCGCTCATCGGCGAACAGTTCTTTGCGAAATTCGATCGAGGACATCAGGCAACCCTCCCCGACCGCAGTTCAACGGCGGCCTGAAGAATTGCATCAATGATCGGTTCGTACCCGGTACAACGGCAGATGTTGCCGGATATCCCCTCGATCACCTCTTCTCTCGTCGGATTGGGGTTGCCAGCCAGCAGCGCCTTGGCAGCCATCAGCATGCCGGGGGTACAGTAGCCGCACTGGGCAGCAAAACTCTCCATAAAGATGCGTTGCAGTGGATGCAGGTCGGGTCCGTTCGCCATTCCCGAGGTCGTCTCAAGCGATTTGCCCTCGACACTTTCGGCAAGCGTCAAACAAGACAGATGCGGTTCACCGTTTATCAAAACAGTGCAGGTACCGCACGTTCCCTGCCCGCAACCATATTTGGGCGACAAGTCGCCAACCTCACGGCGGAGAACATCGAGAAGATTCGCTCCGCCATCAACGAAATGGGCCCTGTGCGTTCCATTAAGCGTAAATTGTACCGGTGTTTTGGCCATCACCTGCCTCCCTCGCCGAGCAGCATGCGGCGCAAATGAACCGGAGCAACTTCGCTGCGATACCAACCACTTGCCAGAGCGTCATCAGGTGGTTGAAAGTCACCTCGCACGGCGGCGCAGGCGGCCGCGACACTGGATTGATCAAGCCCCTGCCCTTCTAGCGCAGCCTCGGCAGACTTGGCGCGCAGCGGCGTGGCACCCATGGCACCAAAAGAAATGCGAGCCCCGGAAATCCGACCGCCGGATTGTGGCAACCAGGCTGCAATCGACATGACTGATATTCCCTTTGGTTTCACCCGGCTCACCTTCTTCCAGAAGAAGTCACGTTCAGAAGGACGGACAAGGCTCACCGAGGTGACAACTTCCGTGAAACCCGACCGACTCGAAAGGAAGCTCTCCATTTCCTGCTCACCGCCGCCGTTCAAAGTAACGGAGCCCTTCAACGCCAGCAGCGCGACCGTAAAGTCACCGTAGGGGTGCTCCGCAAACAGATTGCCCCCCACACTTGCCATGTTGCGGACAGCCGGGCCGCCCACATTGCGGGCAACAGGAGCAAGAAAGGAGAGTTCAGGTGAGGCCATGACCTCTGCCATAGTCACGCCAGCACCAATTGTGATGCGATCTCCGCTCGCGGCGATCTGCTTCAGGGTCGGGTCTGTGGAGCGCACAATGCGTGTGAAATTTTGTTCGCCGTAGTTCAGCGCCCGCATCACCAGAGTGCCGCCTCCGAGATAGATTGCGTCTCCTGTCAGTGCTGACGAGGCCTGATCAATTGAGGGAAATGTCTCTACCGCAATCACGAGAATGCCTCCGTTTGTACAAGATTTCGAATAGCTTCGAACCCGGCCTGGTAGATGTCTTCACCGACCATTGTGCCGAGTTCCTCCTCGCGGCCGGCCGGCGTGGTGAAGTTGCCCTGCCATTGCCAGAACGTCCCGTTGCCATCGGTAACCGGATACAAATTGACGTGGGAAACGTAGTTCAACAGCGGAATCGGAGTCTCCAGCAGGCAATACGAGTAGCATTGCTCAAGATCTGAGAGCGTCAGCAGTTTTTCCCGCAGCTCGGCCCCGTCCTGCAGCTTGAAGCGTCTTACACACCCTACGCGATCAGACTGCTCACTACGCTCAATGGTGCTGTGAGCGACCGCTGGATGCCATTGATCGTGCCCGTTGAAATCACGCAGCACATTCCAGACCTGATCAACAGGTGCATCCAGAACGGTGCTGCGAACCACCTTCACCATGGCCTAACTCCCGAAATGCCGCTTGAGCGCATCGAACCCGCCCTGAAAGACGTTAGTGCTGATACCGGAGACCAGATCGCTTTCATTTTCAGGGGCGCATTCGAACTCGGCCGACCACTCGACGAAGCATCTGGTGCCATCGGTAACCGGTGTGAGACGGAAGGTTGCGATATAGTCCGACAGGGGCATCGGGCCTTCCAGCATGGAGTAGGAAAAGAACAGATCGTAATCCGACAGCCCCACCAGCTGCTCTCGAATGTTGTCGCCGTTCTGCAAGTTAAAATTGCGGATGCAGCCAATCTTGTCGGAGGGCAGCGCATCCTCGATCCGGCTGTCGCGAATACGCGGGTGCCACTTCGGCAGCGCATTGAAATCGCGAACGCGTTCCCAAACCTTTTCAGCTGAAGCGTTGATGACGCTGGATACGTAAGCTCTTGCCATTATGACTTGTCTCCATCGGATTTGCCGGAGGGCTGCTTGCCGTCCCTGTCCGCGCTCTTAAGGCGTTTGCTTTCATTTGTTGCCCGCGCCATGTCGCTGGCATCACGGAATATGGTCGACTTGGAAATGTTCGAACCGTCGATGCCTATGTCCGACAGAAGGCTGTCCACCATGGGCGCCTGAACGCGGTAACGAAGCGCGGAATTCATGACCTCATCAGTTGGCGTTCCACCGCCGCCGCCGCCGCCTCCGCCTCCGCCGTTTTGGCCATTGGCCCAGTCGAGACCATTGGTGCCGGAGCCGCCCAACTGCATGATCTTGATGTCATTGATCTTCTCAAGCGGCTTGGCCGACGCAGAAACGATGCCTTCCACATGTTCCAGCATCTTGCGCTTGAAGAGCGAATGGCGTGCCTCGTCGGTGAGAACGTTTTCGGCCTCGTTGATGAGTTTTTGTGCCTCTGCCTCAACCGCAGCGCGGATGCTCTCCGCTTCAGCCGCGATACGTTTTTCGGCAGCTTGCTTCTCAGCCAGAACCGTATCGACGGAACGGCGGCGCTCTGCGGCCTCGGTTTCTTCGACGGTCTTAGCCTTTTCTGCAGCCTCTATTGCATGGGCACGGGCAATTTCAGACTCCGCCGCTGCAGCGCTTTCATCGAGAGACTTCTTGTAGAGTTCGATGGCCTTGTCCATTTCGGCCGACTGCACGTTCTTCTCGCGCTCCACTTCCAGGCGGCGGCGCTCGGTCTGATGTCCGATACGAGCCTCGTCCAACCCGCGCTCGGAGGCAATCTGCGCTCGCTCGACCTCTTCCTTGGACGCAATCTCCGCCTCACGCAGGGCCTGCATGCGGCCGATCTCCAGCTGCTCGATGGCTTTTTTGCGATCGATCTTAACTTGCTCGATGACCTGTTCGGCCTTGATCCGTTCGGAATCCACGACCTTTTCCTTGGCCACGCGGGCGGCTTCGACCGCCTCGTCGGCAGCGATCTGCGCGGCATCGATGGCTTTGTTGCGGTCGATTTCCAGCGCCCGGATTTTCTCGTCGCGGGCGATCTTTTCGGACGTGGTTTCCCCTTCCTTCTCGATGCGCATTTGCTCAACCAGACGTCGCGACGAGATTTCGGCGGACTCGATTGCCTCGTTCTTTTCGATCTCGCGGGAACGGATTTCCGCTTCCTTCTCGATCTCCCGCGCCTTTGTGCCCTTCTCCTCGGCAATGCGGACCGCGTTTATGTCTTCAAGCGACTTGATATTCGCCGTCTCGACAGTGCGGTTTCGGGCAATTTCGCGCTCACGCAGATCCTGCTCGTAAGCAATCCGTTCAGCTGCAACCTTCTTTTCCTTGGCTATTCGTTTGGCTTCGGTTGCTTCGTCGGCCGCAATCTCTGCCTCGCGTATGGCGCGTTCACGATGCACTTCGCGTTCCTTGGTCACTTCCTCGCTTTCGATGCGTTGAACCGCCAGTTTCTTCTCCTGGGCAATCCGGGCCGCTTCGACAAATTCGCGCGCTGTGACCTCGGCCTCATCCAGAGCCTGGTTGCGGGAGATTTCGAGTTCGCGTGTTGCCTTTTCGAAGGCGATGCGATCAGCCGCCGTGGTTTTCTCCTGGGCTATCCGTCGCGCTTCTGTGGCCTCCTTGGCAGCGATCTCCGCCGCGTCCAGCGCAGCCTGCCGCGACACTTCCCGTTCTTCGGTTTCCTCACGGGAGGCAATGCGTTCGAAGGCCAGTTGTTTTTCCTGCGCAATGCGGGCTTTCTCAACCGCTTCGCGCGAAGCAATTTCCGCTTCATCGACTGCCCGGTTGCGTTCAATTTCAAGGTTGCGAATCCGCTCTTCCTGACCGATACGGGTCGAGTCGGTAGCCTCGCGGGCAGCGATGGTTGCCTCGTCAAGAACGCGCTGGCGTTCTATCTCCAGCGCCCGTGTTTCCTGCTCTGACGCAATGCGTTGAGCCGTCAATGCCTTCTCACGGGCAATGCGGGCGGCCTCCGTTGCTTCCTGGGAGGCAATCTCGGCTTCTTCAAGAACCTTCTGGCGTTCGATTTCCAGCGCGCGCGTCTTTTGGTCTGAAGAAATGCGCTCCTCGTTGACCACCGCTTCCTGGGCGATGCGGAGTTTTTCGGAAGCCTCCCGCGAGGCAATCTCTGCCTGCTGTACCGCCAGGTTGCGCGAGATTTCGCGCTGCTTTGTGCTTTCTTCAAGCTCAATTCGGGCCTGGGTGACAGATCTCTCCTGCGCAATTCGGGCCTTCTCCGTCAATTCCCGGGCTTCAATATCCGCCGCATCAACGCTGCGCTGGCGTTCGATCTCGCGCGACTGTGTATCCTGGTCTTTGGCAATGCGCGCCTCGGTCACCGAACGCTCCTGGGCAATCCGGGCTTTCTCAATCGCTTCCCTGGCGGTGATCTCAGCGGCATCCGTCATCTGCTGGGTCTTGATGCGCTCCTCAGTGAGATTCTTCTCCTGGCTGATACGGGCCTTCTCGATCTGCTCCTTTGTCGCGATCTCTGCTTCGTCAATCACCCGCTGACGCTCGATTTCCAACTGACGCACCTCACGTTCCGACGTGATCCGCGTCTCCGATATCTGCCGTTCATTGGTGATACGTGCTGTCTCAATCGCTTCCCGCGAGATAATACTTGCGCGCTCGGCATCCGTCTCCCGTTCGGCCCTTTCCCGCGCCAGTTCGGCGCGCTGCTGTGCCCGACGGAACTCAACGTCACGTTCCTGTTCGAGACGCGCAGACTCGCTTTCGCGGTCGATATCAAGCGCCTGCTTCTCCGCCTCCAGATTGCGGGCGCGGATCTTGATCATCGCGTCCTGCTCGATGTCGTTGCGCAATTTGCGCCGTTCCTCGATGGATTCAATGACAGTCGTCAGACCTTCGGCGTCAAATTTGTTGGACGGATTGAAATATTCAATGTTGGTCTGATCGATATCCGTAATGGCAACGCTTTCCAGCTCCAGGCCGTTCTTGTCGAGACCTTCCTGCGCCGCGTCGAGAACACGCTGGACGTACTGACCGCGGTTTTCGTGCAGTTCTTCCATCGTCATTTGCGAGGCGACATTGCGCAATGATGAGACGAACTTACCCGACAACAGCGAATGGATCCTTTCCGGCTCCAGCGTGCGTCGACCCAGAGTGGCACCCGCCAGGGACACGGCTTCCCGGGTCTGTCCGACGCGCACATAGAACTCGGCTTCCACGTCAACCCGCAGCCGGTCGCGGGTGATCAGTGCCTGTTCCTTCTCGCGCACGACCTCCATCTGAAGCGTGTTCATATTGACCGGTGTAATATCGTGAATGATGGGCCAGACGAATGCGCCGCCATCAATGACGACCTTCTCACCAAGGAAACCCGTTCGTACGAAAGCCACTTCCTTGGTGGAGCGACGGTAAAGCCAGTTCATCACCCAATAGAGGATGAAAATGACAATGACCGCTGCTATCAGCCACAGGACCAGTTGTCCGATAAGTTCGCCTGTCATGATCTCTCTCCTACCCGCGCAACCCGGCCTTAACGGCCGATCTGCTTGAATTTCCTTGTCTGTTCCGTCAGGGCCACTTCCGTTGGCAACCGCTCCATCGAGGAAGCGCCATAAAAGCCGTGGCAGTTTTTGGTGTTCTTGAGGACAAAGTCCGCGTCCTCCGGCATGGCAACCGGGCCGCCGTGCACCAGCACGATGGCATCGGAATTGACGGCCAGCGCGGCGCTTGCCCAGGCGTCCGTCACCGCCGGTGCCTCCTCAAGGGAATAGCCGGTCTCGGCACCAATGGAGCCGCCCGTCGTGAGTCCCAGATGCACGACAATTATGTCGGCCCCGGCAGCGGCCATGGCCGCGGCGTCTGCTTCGCTGAAAACATAGGGCGTGGTCAGAAGGTCCTTCTTCGCCGCCGCCTCAATCATGTCGACCTCGAGTTGGTAGGACATCCCGGTCTCTTCAAGGTTGGCCCGGAAACTGCCGTCAATCAGGCCAACAGTGGGAAAGTTCTGAACACCGGCAAATCCGGCGTCCTTCACCTGATCGAGAAACTTGTCCATCAGACGGAAGGGGTCGGAGGCACATACTCCGGCCAGCACCGGCGTATCCTTGACCACCGGAAGAACTTCGCCGGCCATTTCCATGACCACGGCATTGGCGTCGCCATAGGGCATAAGCCCGGCGAGTGATCCGCGACCAGCCATGCGATAGCGTCCGGAATTGTAGATGACGATCAGGTCAATGCCGCCGGCCTCTTCGCACTTGGCAGAAAGACCGGTGCCCGCTCCACCACCGATAATCGGTTCTCCGCGATCACGCATGGCGCGAAATTTCTTCATGAGGTCGGAACGGCTTTGCATGATCATGCTCCTGAGGCTTTGCGGGCGACCGACCCGTGAAATCCGCGGAAAGTCGCGACAATCGCAGCCGCAAATTCCGGATCGTTGATGTTGTGGGGAAGGCGGATGAGCTGGCGGTTTGATGTCTGACGCACGGTCTCCTCCAGGGCCTTGAACAGGGCGGCATCAGCCGCCGGATCATGGAAGGCCTGACCCGGAGCATCCAGCATCGAGACGCCTCCCTCCGGCAGGTAGAAGCGAACAGGTCCGGACATTTCGTTCAGTCTCTCACCGATCCAGCGCCCCATGCGGTCGTTCTCATCTGCGGTGGTACGCATCAAAGTGACCTGCGGGTTGTGCTCGTAAAACAAGCGATCCTCGAATTTGGATGGCACGGTATCCGGCGCGCCAAAGTTGACCATGTCGAGCGCGCCGCAGGAGCCGATATAAGGAAGACCGGCGCGAATAGAGGCGCCAAAACGGTCTTCAGTAGCCGCAAAGACCCCGCCCACAATCATGTCGCAGATCTCGGTCGTCGTCAGATCAACGATGGCGGCAAGCATGCCGCTGTCCATGAGTTTTTCCATGGAGCGACCACCCACGCCCGTGGCGTGGAAAACAAGGCAGTCGAAGTCCTTTTCGAGGGCTTTGGTGATCTGTTGTATGGCCGGAGTGGTAACACCGAACATGGTCAGACCGACGGCCGGCCTGTCTGCCTGAGCCGGTCCCCGCGGCGCCGTCCTTGCTTTGACCATTCCACCCAGTGCGTTGGCACCGTTACCCAGCACCTCACGGGTAATCGAGTTTATTCCCTGCACGTCCGCCACTGAATAGAGCATCATGATGTCGGAAGGTCCGACATATTGCTCGACCTGTCCTGAAGCCACAGTGGAGATCATCACTTTCGGTACACCCACCGGCAACGCTCGCATCGCTGGTGTGGCCAGCGCCGTACCGCCAGATCCTCCAGCAGCAATGATCCCGGCAACATTGGTCTGCACCGCCATCCAACGTGAAAATGCCTCTGTCATGCCCGACACCGCTGTGCCGCGGTCGCCGGTGAACACGCCGGAGGCACCGCGCGGATGAAAGCCTGCTACTTCATGTGGCGGGACTTCCGCGCCCGACGGTTTGCCGCTGGTGGACAGATCCACCAGTTGAACATTGAGATTGTAGCCTTTGAGAATATCGCGGATGTACCGCAGCTCGACGGCCTTCGTATCGAGCGTTCCAGCAACAAGCACCCGGGTACCCCTGCCCTGAATCCGTGCGGAAAGCGGCTCGATCTTTGCCCTACCCGCACTGGATGGCGCTTCGGTGACCGTACGGGCATTGCCTTCAATGACCCGAACAGGAACCGGCGGTGTCCAGCGTGTCGGAGATTTGGGGTTTGAGATATAGACTTTGGTTGGCGCATCTTCGTTGATGGCCCGATCATCGTCCACTTGCCCGGCATCCTGCTTCGGATCCAGTGGTGTCTCATCATGTGCATGGCGGCCAACGCCCAGCAAGGCTTGTTGAAGATCGCGGTCCGCCGACAGAACTCCCGCATCCATGACCCGGTTGATCCGGCCATTGACCATAATGGCCACCTGCTCCGATACCGAAGTTGCAACGCCGATATTCTGCTCGATCAACAGGACACCGATATCGCCCTCCTGACCCAGTCGGATCAGCATGTCAGAAACCAGGTTTACGATGACCGGTGCTAGCCCTTCTGTTGGCTCGTCCATCACCAGCAATTTCGGATTGAGCAACAGTGCGCGGGCGATCGCCAGCATCTGCTGTTCGCCACCCGACAGTTGACCGCCGCCATTGTTCTTACGTTCAGCGAGCCGCGGGAAGGTCGAATAGATGCGCTCGATCGTCCAGGCACCGCTCTTGCGGGCAACCAATTTGAGGTGTTCGTCGACGGTCAGGGACGGCCAAAGCCGACGCCCCTGGGGGACATATCCGATACCGGCGCGGGCAATTTCAGCAGACCCCATGCCAACAATCGAATGGCCATCAAAACTGATCGAACCGCTGGCGGCGGGCTCCAGGCCCATGATGGTCTTGCACAGCGTGGTCTTGCCCATGCCGTTCCGGCCGACGACAGAAAGCACACCGTGATCGAGTGTCAGATCGACACCCTGCAGCGCGTGGGACTGACCGTAATAAACGTTCAGATCTCTTACTTCGAGAATGGGATGCGAGCGCGGTGCCATCACTCACCTCCGCCGAGATAGAGCGCCTGCACTTCCGGATCTTCCTCGATCTCGGCCGGCTTCCCTTCTTTGAAGATCCGGCCGTTATGCATCATGGTGACACTTTCAGAAACGCGCAGCGCCACATCCATGTCGTGTTCAATGATGATATAGCCCATATGGCCGGGCAGCCCGGTCAGGATCTCGATCAGTTCGGAGCGTTCCGTCGGCGACAGCCCGGCAGCGGGTTCGTCAAAGAGAATGAAGCGCGGCGCACCCGACAGAGCCATTGCGATCTCAAGTTGCCGTTGTTGCCCGTAAGAAAGCTCGGAAACCCGGGTGTCTTTTACATCCCGCAGATGAACGACATTCACCAGGTCCTCCGATGTGGCCATCAGGGCATCGTTGCGACGTGGGCGCAGAAACGAGAACCGGCCCCGTGAGACACCGCAACAGGCGAGATAAATGTTGTCCAGAACTGACAGGCCGGTAAACAGCAGTGATATCTGATAGGTGCGTCGTAAACCGCGACGAATACGTTCGTGGGCCGGAAATACAGATATGTCTTCACCGAAGAACCGGACAGTGCCGGTGGTTGGCAGAAAGTCTCCTGTGATGCAGTTGAACAGCGTGGTCTTACCGGCCCCGTTAGAACCAAGCACGGCACGTCTTTCGCCGGGACGCACCGACATAGTGACGTCCGAAAGCGCCGCAAGCGCGCCAAACATTTTCGAGACGCCGCGCAACTCGAGGGCATTTCCAGTGCCCGTCACACTCAGGCGATCGGCAACACTGGTCTGGTTGGGGGCGGCAGCGACATTCATGGAGCACCGCCTCCTCTGTCAGTCAAAGGATCGCGCTTGCGACTCTCCCGAACTCTTTCCCAAAGCCCAAGAATTCCATCGGGAGAGAAGAACACGATAAGCAGAAAGCTGATGCCTATCAGCAGTTGAAAACGGTCGCCTGACAGACCCATTGATATCAGGATGTCGATGGCAAAGGTTTTCAAAACGACGTAAATAAAGGCCCCGATGAAGGGGCCGATGGGCCTGTTCATGCCACCGATCACCGCAATGACCAGAATATCAATGACCGGGCCGGTCCCCGCTGTACCCGGCGATATCTGGGCATACTGCCAAACGTTCAAAACACCTGCGACACCGGCAATCAAAGCAGCAAAGGCGTAGGCGGCAACACGGTGCGCATTGACATTATAACCAAGCGCCGCCATTCGGCGCGGATTGTCCCGCACACCTTGCAAGGCAAGCCCGAAGGGCGATCGGGAAACATACAGAACCGCGAGGAAAGAAAGCGTTGCCCAGAACAGTGTCAGATAGTACAGCGCCCTGGCTCCACGCCAGTCAACGCCAAACAGCTTTGGCGGCAGGACACCGTTGAAGCCCGAAAAGCCGTTAAACAAGGTATAGTTCTGCCGGGCGAAATAGAAAAAGGCGGAGGCAATGGCCAGCGTGATCATAATTGTATAGATGCCCTCGGTGCGCACAGCGAGCGCACCAACAGCCGTGCCGAACAAAACGGCAATCACCAGAGCGAGCGGAACCGAAATCCACCATGGCCAACCCAGGGAAATGGCCGTGATCGCACTGGTGCCAAATATCGCGACCATGTAGCCGGCCACCGCGGCAATGGTCATCTGCACAATCGACACCATCCCGCCATAACCGGCAAGGAACATCAGCGATAGTGCAATCATGCCGATGATAAAGGTGCGGCCGAATATCTGATCGAGTGTGAAATTCGACGCCATGGCCGGCATAATCAAAAGGATGACGGCGAGGACCCAATAGGCAGCGGGAATCCGCTCATACCATGTGCGGGCGCGTTCTTCCTCGCTCTGGTCGTTCACGCCAAAAGCAGACTGTGTCGAGAGTGTCGAAGCCGTTGGATCGGTGACCGACATCAGCCGCCCCTTCCCATCAGGCCCTGTGGCCGGAACGCCAGCACCACAACCATGATCAGGAACGTCAGAACAACGGCATAGGTCGGGAAGTAAACCGAACCGATCTGCTCAGCCAGGCCAATAATAAGCGCACCGATGGCAGCCCCGGTAATCGACCCCATTCCACCGACGATAACCACGACCAGCGATGCCAGCAGAAACCGGATGTCCTCTCCCGGTGCAATGGTCTGGAAGGTGCCCCCAACGACACCCGCCAGCCCTGCAAGCCCGGCCCCGAAGGCAAAAACACCGACAAATACGAGCTGAATCCGTGCTCCCGTCGCCGCCAGCATGTCACGGTCGTCTACGCCGGCGCGGATCAGCATGCCGATCTGAGTACGGTTTAAGAGCAGCCACATGCCAACGCCAATAACCACCGCAGCAGCGAATATGACCAGTCGCACAATCGGATATTTCATGAATATCAGATCGCCCGAAGAGCGCTTCACACCGGTGACAAAGAAGGTTTCGACCGGACCACCAAGCCAGCTTGGCGGGTTGATGTTGTAGAAATCTCCGCCAAAAGCCCAGAGCATCAGGTCAGCCATGATGATCGAGATGCCAATCGTCACCAGAGTTTGACGAAGGTCGTCGCCTTCCATGCGGCGAAAGACGAATATCTGTAAGAAAACGCCAACGGCACCGACAACGATGAAAGCCACGGGGAACGCCAGCAGCCAGAATCCTGTCGTCGACGCGACCCAGTAGCCGACGTAGCCGCCCAGCAAATAGAGCGATCCGTGCGCCAGGTTAACGTTGCGCATGAGGCCGAAAATCAACGTGAATCCGCTGGCAACCAGAAAATAGAGCCCACCCAGCGTAACGCCATTGAATACTGCGTTGAGAAAGACTTTCTTTCGTCCAATCAAATCGATCAGCCATGCGGGCCAGACGGAAAAAATCATCCACAGCAGAAAGGCAACGCCGCAGAAGATGATGAGCGACCAGACCGGCCTGCGATCGATAAAAGACCTCATGTCACGCACCGTCTCCTGGCGCGTTCACAAAACGTCCTCTTCGTGTGGCAAAAAGAGCCTGACACGATGCCTCCCGATTACTCACATCCAGCCAACCTCCTCGGCCGGATAGGTAAATATTAGGAACGTTCGCTTTGTCAGGGCATACCTGAAAGTATCGTCCATTGGCGCATCATCGCCAAAAACCGTTCGGCACCTATGCGATATGGGCGACGCGGCGGTAGTCGCTGGGCGGAATACCTACATTTGACGTGAAAAACCGCGTGAAGCTGGCTTGAGAAGAAAAGCCCAGATCATAGCCGATGTCAGTCACCGTCTTGTTGGTCATCATCAGGTCGTCAATCGCCTGTTCAGCTCTCAACGTGTTGAGGTACAGATTGGGCGTTATGCCCATCTGTTTTTTAAAAAGTTTGAAGAAATGCGGGCGCGACAGGCCCGATTCTTTTGCCAACCATTCGATCTCCACATCGTCGGCAAAGCTCTCCTTCATCAGCCGGATGGAGCGACGGACGCGAAAGTCAACATACTTGGATCGGGCACTTTCCATGAAACCGACATGCGGCTGGCCTCGCCACGATTGATCGTAGCAGAGCCGAGTCATCTCATAGAGAAACCCATCGAACAACTCAGAGCCTTCCTGTTCCAGCAAAAGCGACGTCAGGCGGAACACCCATTCGGATATCGGTTTGGTCATGTTGATTTTTGACGCACCGAAGCTCAATGCATGCTCAACGGACTGGCTGTTTTCCAGAAACCATATTGGTTTGATGTACAAAACCAGACACATGCAGGGTCCTCCTGCATCGGCAACATCGAAGCTATGGGGCTGCCACGGGCTGACCGCTCCGGCGACATTGCTGTCGGCCAATACTGCCTCATCACCAATCTGCATTATGGCTTTTCCGCCATCGACATAGAAGATCAGATGCGCCTCGCGGTGCGCATGGGTGATAATAGGTTTGTCCAGTTCATAGAGTGCAGCACGGCCAAAAGCACCGTGGTGCACGGAGATGGCTCCACTCATCTTAATCCTCCTCCCAAACCTGCCATCGATCTTCCGCCGCATGACAGATCGCATCAAAACTCCGCCGAAATCGTGTCGCCCGTCAAGACGCAAGGTGCAAGAAAGATACTGTCAGTTACGCCGAAGCACCTGTTCCAACGCTGTTTTCGAGCGACCAGATTTCACGCAGCGGTGTAGGCGGTTTTCACGCTGGTAAAGAACTCGACGGCATAGCGACCTTGCTCGCGTGAGCCATAGCTCGACCCTTTCGTTCCTCCAAATGGGACGTGATAGTCGACGCCGGCGGTCGGCAGATTGACCATCACCATTCCTGCTTTTGCGTTAGCCTTGAAGTGTGAGGCGTGCCTTAGGCTTTTGGTGCAAATGCCGGCTGAGAGACCAAACGGCGTGTCGTTCGCCACCTGCAGGGCTTCGTCATAATCCCTGACGCGAATGACGGAGGCCACGGGCCCGAATACTTCCTCGCGGTTGATGGTCATGGCCGCGTTGGTGTCGGTAATGAGGGCCGGGGTCAAATAGAACCCTTTCGTTGCCCGCTCCACAACCTCTCCTCCGTAGCGAATATTCCCACCCTCGTTGCGTGCAATATCTAAGTAGCGGATGTCCTGGTCGAGCTGACTCTGATCAACGACCGGCCCGATATCGGTCCCGTCTTTCAGCGCATTGTCGACCGTCAATCCGCGTAGTCGCTCGACGCATGCCTCGACAAAGCGATTGTGAACGCCCTCGGTGACAATCAGACGTGACGACGCTGTGCACCGCTGACCCGTCGAGTAGAAAGCCCCGTTGATCGCACACTCAACAGCGGTCTCAAGGTCGGCATCGTCGAGAACAACAAGCGGGTTTTTGCCACCCATCTCCAGTTGCATCTTACGCATGTGCTTGGCGCACGCCGCTGCCACAATCTGCCCCGTGTCCTGGGAGCCGGTGAAGGTGATGGCGTCGATGTCCGGGCAGTCGAGCATGGCCTGACCAACCTGCGATCCGGGTCCGTAAACATAATTGAAAACGCCGGCAGGGGCGCCCGCTCTGTGAATGATGTCGGCGAGAACCCATGAACATCCTGGCACCAACTCTGCCGGCTTCATCACCACACTGTTTCCAAAGCACAGCGCCGGGGCAATTTTCCAGGCTGGTATCGCGATCGGAAAATTCCACGGCGCGATGATGCCGACAACCCCGACCGGCTCGCGGGTGATGTCGATATCGACGCCAGGTCGAACCGAGGCGAGTTTTTCACCCGCCTGACGCAACGCCTCGCCGGCAAAAAAGTTGAAGATGTGCGCCGCACGAATGGTTTCGCCAACGCCCTCCGCGAGCGGTTTGCCTTCCTCGCGTGAAAGAAGAGTTCCGATCTCGTCCTTTCGCGACAGGATTTCCTGGCCGATGCGGGCGAGCAGGTCGTGGCGTTGCTGCGGCGTGCTTCGGCCCCACTTCGGCGCCGCTTCTCTGGCAGCTGCAATGGCGCTCTTTGCTTCAGTCTCTCCAGCGCGGGCATAAGCATCGATTACATCAGATGTGTCAGATGGATTGATGTTGTCGATTGCCTGCGATGTGGTTTGCCATGCCCCATTGATCAGCAAAGGTTTCATGAACAACTCCTAGTGGACCGAACGCATGATTGCGAGATAATCTGTTTCACCGACAATACGCGGATTGGTTTCTGAAGCGAGATCGCTGGATGCGACCGCGGCTGCGGCCTTGAGGTGCTCAATATCCAGTCCCAGCTCGGAAAGGGTTCTGGGTAGCGGCAAACTGTCGAAGTACCGGTTCACACCGTCGGAAAGAACGTCCGACTTGCCAAGCCGGAAAACACCCTGCAGAGCATCGAACTTTTCCGGGGCAGCCTCCCGGTTGAAATGCAGAACACCCGGCAGGGCAATCCGTTTAAGGTCTCCCTGATTGAGGCCGGCATTGCTGACAGCTTCAAGCGCATTGGAAATGGCATGACTTGCTCCCAGCCCTTTCTGAAGCGCCAGTGCGCCATTCAATCCCGCCGCCATCATTTCACGGCGGGCGTAGATGTCGCCTTTATCGGCCATGACCAGCGGCAGATTCGCAATGGCTCGCCTCAGTCCATCGAGAGCAATTCCTTCCGCCGGTGGATTGTAGCTCTTGGAAAGATACGCCTCGATACAATGGGCAATAGCGTCGGCGCCCGCACTGGCGGTTTGTCGTGCACCGGCACCGATCGTCAGCGTCGGGTCGCAAATGGTTACGTTGGGAATAAGCTTGCGGCACATCAGCAGGCCTCGCTCGCCTGACTGCAGAACCAGCGGAGCGTAAGCGCTGACTGCGGCGCCAAAACCGGAAATACCGGGAATGGCATACAGGTCAGGCAGGCCTGAACCGATCCGCCCGGAGCCGCCCTGGCTGTGGGTGAAACCGGCCAGGCTGCCTGCATGCGCAATCGCAACCCTCGCGACCTTCGCGGTGTCTATTGTTCGTGACGTGCCAAAGGCCAGCAAGACATCGCATTTGTGTTCGGCATATCGCGCCGCAATGTCCCTCGCACACACCTCGGTGGGAATGTTTGGAATGCTTGAATAGATGTGTGGTTTTGTACGCGTCGGCAGCCCCGAGAGCAGCCGCTCCGCAAGATCGGCCTTCATATGGGCGTCATCGGACAAGATAAGAGGGCGCTTCTTGCGCCCTGATTCCAACTCCGACCAGAGCGCCTCTTCCAACACGCCGTCTGCAAAATGTACCCTGGTGAGATAGGTGATGAGCGTCATTTCGCTGGCTCAGATTGGGCGAAGCCGCAAAGCCGGCTTTGGATAATATCCCGGCCGAACGAGCCGACCGGGATACATTGGTTCACGAAATGCCTAGTCGCATTTCAGGATGTCGCGGGAAGGCAGTCCGAGCTTGCGGAACTCTCCCTCGTCGTCACCCAGCGTCTGGGTAACGCCTTCAATCTTGGCCACCATCTTATTGGCCAACGTGCCATCGTCCTGCTCCACAACTTCCGTTACGAAGTTGGTTCCGATTGCCTGACGATTGCCGTCCAACTTGATTGTGCCGTTTGGTGCATTGAGCTCAAGGCTGGCGAGGCAACCGCGGAAACCTTCGTGACCATCGGAAAGATCGCCGTTGACCTTGCCAAGGCACTGCAGCGCCGCCGATGTGGCGTTGTAATATCCGGTCGCCAACAGTGACGGACTCGGGAAACGTTTCTCGGGCGGAAAGGCATCCTGGTAGGATTTTACAAATTTCTGCCAGTTTGGATCGTCCCAGGTGTCGGCCTGCGGTCCCGAAGATGGTGTCCCGACAAGTGCTTTCTTGGCTTCGCCCTTGGATGACAGAACAGTTCCATCGACCATGATCGTACCGCCAATCAGATTAGCGTCGCCACCAGCCTGCTGGTACTGATTGAGGAAGTTGACGGCATCACCGCCACCAAGACCAAGATAAATCGCGTCCACATCATCAGGCAGAGCCGCAATGATTGAACCGAAGTCTTTGGTCCCTAGCGGCACCCACTGGCGCTCGACGATTTTGCCACCGGACTTGCAATAGCCATGGGCGAATCCGAGGAAATTTGTGTAGGCAAAGGAATAGTCTTCGGCAACCGTTGCAACTGTCTTCCAGCCCTTTTCGTTGAACACATACTCTCCAAGGCCGGCACCCCACTGCGCCCCGTCCATGTTGAATCGGAAGAAATTAGGCGCGGGATCAACGAAAGTGGTTTCCTGAGCGCCGGAAATGCCATTGATTATGGTTGTCTGAGGCTGGGTCTTTGCATAGTCGCGCAGAGCAATGCCCTCGGAACCGGAAAGCGGACCGATGACGAAGTCAACTTTGTCCTGTTCAACCAGCTTGCGGGCGCCGCGTACGGCGCTGTCGGGACTTGCATCGGTTGATTGAATAATCACTTCGATGTCCTTGCCGCCGGCTTTGTTACCAGCCTCGCCAAGCGCGGTTTTCAACCCGCGAACCCCATCTTCACCCAATACAGTGTAGGTGCCTTCCAGCGTCGCGAGAACGCCGACTTTAATTGAATCTGCCTGAGCAGCGGTAGCACTCATCATGGCAGCCAGCGACACGGTCGCGAGCAGATATCTACGCATAAAATCCTCCCTGGATAACGTGTACGGTTCAACACGATCCCCGTGTCAAAGCCGTTCAAACCCTGCATCACAAAGGCTCAACGGCTTATGCCGGAGAGTGGGGAGGCATAACGCAAAGTCTTATTTTTCGGACCTTCGCCCACAAGCAATGATGGATCGAGCATAGCCAGCTTCTCTCATCGGCAATAAGCTTCGGGGCAAACAGGGAGTCTGCGCCATGGCCGGAAAGGTCATCACCATAGCCCAGCAGAAGGGCGGATCCGGCAAAACCACTGTGACCATCAACCTCGCAATCGCGCTCCGCAAAGGTGGCAAACGTGTTGCCATTCTGGATACCGACCCACAAGGCAGCCTGGGCCGCTGGTTCATGACCCGATGCGAAAGGCTCGGAGATGCGAAGCCCGGTCTTGGCTTTCGAACCGCAAGTGCATGGGGCGCCCGCTACGAAGCCCGGGAACTGGCAAAAGACCATGATTATGTGCTGATCGATACACCTCCAAAGATGGGGGTTGATGGCAGACCCGCAATTGAGATCGCCGATCTCGTGGTTGTTCCGGTTTCCCCGTCGCCACTCGACCTTTGGGCAACAGAGCCCACTCTCGAACTGGCCCGCGGCGAAAAGAAGCCCATTCTGGTGGTTATGAACCGCGTTTCCGCCCGCGCACGCATCACCCGCGAAATCCGGCAGACTTTAAAAAAGCTCGACTGCAAGTGCGCCAGGACATCACTGGGAAACCGTGTGCTGTATGCTGAAACATCGGGAAACGGATGGAGCGTTGTTGAGCGCCGGCCGAAAAGCGTTGCCGCGAGGGAATCGACAGGCCTCGCCAACGAAGTCAAAAGACATCTCGTCTAAACAGCCCTGGTCCCAACAGGGGTTCCGGCTAAATCCGCGCGCCAGCGGCTTCTTGCTCGGCAACGGTTTCCGCTGGCAAGTTCTGGAACGACAGCGCTCGCCTCTCCTGCCCGGCCTCGCAGTTGGCAGCGCTGATGATGACCGCCATGCGATCATAGGGAGTCATCGAACTGAACTGCAATTGATCCACCGGGGCCGTCGTCAGTTCCCCGTTACTTTCGAAACTATCCAGATAAACTTTGAATCCGGCATTGCGACGGTAAATGCGAAAACAACGCTCACTCTCAACTGCCAACAGCAGGACAAATGCACCCGATATGCACACAGCAATCAGAGACGGTGCAGTGAAATGATTGAAATAGACCAGCAGAAAACCGAGCAGGCCCACGGTTGCCGCAAGCGTTTTCAGAAAGCGCATTCTCGATCGGGAAACGGTGTTGCTTGTTTCGCGTATCTTAGAAGGCCACTGGTGCAGACGTTCGGTTTTCACATTCATTTTGGCCTCACAGGTCACAGATGAATCTTCAGCCCCGCCCCGTGGTACAGCCATACCTCCCGTTTGAAATCACCCCTGTAAGGTGAGGCGGCGCGACAGACCGCAGCGGATAATCAGCATTGGAAAGCACGAGCACTCGCCGCGTCGCGCCTGATCAAAGACTGAATATACTTGCCGGCTTAAGGGCAAAGCCCACAAATAAAGTTAGATTCCCAGAAGGTCCTGCCGGCTCAGTTCGGACGCCGTGGTGCTGTGCCCCGGTAATTTTTCGTCAGTTCGGTTGCCGCATCCTTTTCGTCATAGAGGCCAACCAAAATGCCCTTGCGGCGGGATGCCCGGCGCCCGGCAAGGATATCGCTTTCGGATTTTGTTGTCCGTTGTGACATCCGTCGCCCCCAGCGGCCAAGCCGCGCGTACATCTGCTCAATAACCGGCCGGTGCTCTTCGCTGGCTCCAAGGTCGTGAAACTCCTGCGGGTCGTTTATCAGATCGAACAACATGGGCCTGAAGCGACCTTCCGGCCCTTCGCCCTCAGCGTGCATGAATTTCCACTCCTTGTCGGCAATCATAAAGAGCCGTGCATCGCGAGGAGCAAGTCCCAGATTTTCAGCCATGGGACTCGACGAAAAATCGTATTCGCTGACCACAAACTCACGCCACCTGGCCGGTATATTTCCGCGCAGGAACGGCATGAGAGAATGTCCTTCAACAATGTGGTCCGGCACGTCACCGCCGGCAAAGTCGATAAAGGTCGCGGCAAGATCGATGGCTTCAACAAGCTCATCACACACCGTTCCGCGCGCGCCATCTGCTTCTTTTGACGGATCGTAGATGATCAGCGGCACCTTGGCCGACTGTTCGTGAAACAGATCTTTTTCGCCCAGCCAGTGATCACCGAGATAGTCGCCGTGGTCGGAGGTGATGACAATCATCGTGTCCTCCATCCGGCCGGTTTTCTCAAGATGATCAAAAAGAACACCCATCTGGTCGTCGCACTGTTTGATCAGCCCCATATAGGCCGGGATGACAACGTCACGAACCTCGTCCCGCTGAAACGCCTTTCCGATCACATTGTCCATGAATTGTGCATAGACAGGATGGGCGTTCTCACGCTCCACCGGATGCCGCAATGCCTGCGGAACGTGGTTGCGCCCGTACATGTCGTGATACGGTTCGGGCACGATGTAGGGCCAGTGCGGTTTGATGTAGGAAGCATGGCACATCCACGGGCCCTTGCCGTCCTGACCGTCTATGAAGTCGATAACCTGGCGCGTGAGCCAGGGTGTCTCTGAATCAAATTCTTTGATATTGGCCGGCATTTCAGCGTGTTTCATGAACCAGCCTGAGGCCATGTCTCCATTGTCATCAATCCCAGAATTGGCATGGTCATGCCAGGGGTTTTCGGATTCATAGCCGCGACTCCTGAGATATTCATTGTAGGGAGAGCGGCGTTCGTCATAGAAGCCGTCGGGTCCTTCAGCCCACAATCCGTCGTCGCGGCAGAAAATATCAAATCCGCATTCAGCAACCCGGGCACCGATCTGGCTATCCTGGCTGATACCCAACCGCTCCATACCATCGTTGTCGACGGCCATATGGGTCTTCCCCACCAGCCAGGTTTCCATGCCAAGCCTGCGAAGGTGGTCACCAATTGTCTGCTCACCGACCTTCAATGGAAAATTGTTCCACTGGGCGCCGTGGCTGCTGGAATAGCGGCCGGTGTAGAAACACATACGCGATGCCCCGCAAACCGGCGACTGCACATAACAGCGGGAAAACCGCAAACCCCTTGCGGCAATTCGATCAATGTTCGGCGTCTGCAGGTGTGGGTGTCCGGCACAGCTGAGGTAGTCGAAGCGCAGCTGATCGAACATGATGAAAAGAATATTCTTAGGCTTCCGGGGCATAGACACTCTCAAAACAGGGCCAGCCGGGAAGGCATGCCAATACCAAGCAGGCAGTCGCAATGCGTCAGGAGATGGCCCCATTGACCGGAGGTGGACCGAAGAAGCAGGCATCCGCTAATAGCGGGCGCTTCCTCGGTCCATTCCCTTCCCCGAATGTGTACGGAAACGCCGACGCATGGGCCGACCCCTCCGAAAACACGCAATGTCTCCCCCAAAGACTCGCGACAAAATGCTTGTCCTTGACGCAACCGGCAATCATATTCCTCAATGCGTGCCGAAGAACGGCATCTCAAAGAGGTGATATGCAAAAGGGCTTGCAAAACAGATCTCTTGACCGCGGCATTTCCATCATGGAAGCGCTGGCCACTCATGGCTCCTGTTCGCTCGCCGATCTGCACCGTCATTGCGGACTGCCAAAGTCAACCATACGCCGGTTGCTCGGGACGCTTATGGAACGGCGCATCGTCCGACGCTCCGTCGCCGATCAACTCTACCGCATCAACATCACGCTACCATCGAGTACCGGCAAACCGGTGCCGCCAAAGCTGGCCAGGCTCGTCGACACCGCCATGCCGATGGTGATCGAGCTGACCGAACAGGTCGGCTGGCCGTCGGATCTTCATGTTTTGGATGGAGAACGGATGATTGTGGCCGATTCTACCCGGCCTCTGAGTCCCTTCCACCTTTACAGGGGCAAGATCAACAGCCCGATCAACATCTTCGGTTCGGCTACCGGCATGGCATGCCTGATGCTCTGGAGTGACGCCCGGATCGGCGCCCTCGCAAAAGCCACCCACAATGACATGACTTGGGGGCTTGCACGGTTCAAGATGGATCTGGAAGGTTACTGGTACATTCTTGGGGAGGCCAGAAAGCGCGGTTATGCTGCCCGTTTCACCGACTATGTCGGCGGCACCATATTCGACGACAAATTAGCAGCCATAGCGGTTGCAATCGTCATTGACGGCAAGCCTGAAGCAGCCCTGAACCTGCTTTGGCCCCGGGAATTCCAAAGCCACGAAAAGACAGCCCGGCAGCACTTGGCTGCTCTGCAAGCCACCGCTACCGCCATAGGTCAAGCCATGGACGGAACCTCGCCGACCGTTCTTGCCTGATCAGCTTCAGGCCGTCAGTCCTTCAGGTTCTTCCAGTCCGTTTGCGCGGCTGCATGCGGTTACTGTATTGGCCAGCAAGCAGGCAATGGTCATCGGGCCGACGCCACCGGGTACCGGCGTTATGGCTCCGGCTTTCGCCGCTGCGCTGGCAAAGTCCACATCGCCCACCAGCTTCATCTTGCCCTCTCCCTTTTCCGGCGCCGGAATACGGTTGATGCCCACGTCGATCACAGTGGCGCCTTCTCGAATCCAGTCACCATTGACCATTTCAGGGCGGCCAACAGCTGCCACGACAATGTCAGCCCCACGGCACAGGGCTTCAATGTCCTTCGTACGACTGTGAGCAATCGTTACCGTGCAACTGTCCTTCAACAACAGATTGGCCATCGGCTTACCAACAATGTTGGAGCGGCCAATCACCACGGCATTCATACCGGAGAGCGAGCCGAGGTGATCTCTCAACATCATCAAGCAGCCTAACGGGGTGCACGGCACCATGCTTTTCTGGCCGGTGCCCAGCAGACCGACATTTGAAATGTGGAACCCGTCCACATCCTTTTCCGGGGCAATGGCATTGATGACGAGGTCTTCATCGAGATGATCCGGCAGCGGCAGCTGACACAGGATACCGTGCACGGCAGGGTCATTGTTCAGCTTGTCAATAAGCGCCAGCAGATCCTCCTGCCCGGTCGTCGCATCAAGTTTGTGCTCGTAGGAATTCATGCCGACCTCTATGGTCTGCTTGCCCTTGTTGCGAACATAAACCTCACTTGCCGGATCCTCGCCAACCAGCACAACGGCAAGACCCGGCGTGATGCCGTGATCAGCTTTCAGTCGCGCCACATGAGTGGCGACTTTTTCCCGAACCGTCGCGGCAAATGCCTTGCCGTCGATTATTGATGCGCCCATGATTATGGCTCCTTGCCGGACTGAGATGCAGTTGACTGCTCCTTAAAGGCGATTGTGGATCCACAACAGCGCCAGTCAAAGTCTTTTAATGGTCCAGAAGCGACCCGCGCAGATCAATTGCCGGTGATCAGTCCGGCGCATTCCGGAACTGGATTGACCGGGCTTCCGGTATCAAAGTAGCTGATCAGATTTTCGACCACACGATCGTTCATGGCGTTGCGGGTTTCCTCTGTTGCCGACCCGATATGCGGGGTCAAAACCACATTATCCATGGCAAAAAGCACTTCCGGCACCTGTGGCTCATTTTCAAAGACATCAAGTCCGGCGGAACCGAGCCGGCCGTCCTGCAAGGCAGCAACCATAGCTTCCTCGTCGACCACCGTGCCACGCGAGACGTTCACCAACATCCCTTCGGGACCCAGCGCCTCTATTACGTCCTTGTTGACCAGCTTGTTGGTGGCGGGGCCGCCTGGTGTGATGACAACGAGGATGTCCGCATTGGTGGCCAGATCGACAAGACTGGCAAAATACCGGTACGGCACGCCGGGCTTCTCGTTGCGGGAATGGTAAGCCACATCGCAGTGAAAAACCGAAAGTTTCTCGGCCACGGCTTCGCCGATACGACCGAGCCCGACGATCCCGACCGTCTTGCCGCCAATGCCGCGTGTGAGCGGCGCATCGCCTTCCTTCGGCCAGCGTCCGGCGCGAACATATTTATCGTAGGCGACAACCCGGCGGCTGGTCGACAGGATCAATGCCATCACCGTATTGGCAACCTCATCGTTCAGCACGTCTGGAGTGTGGGACACCATGATGCCCTTTTTCGCCGCATGAGCGGCGGCTACGCCGTCATACCCGACGCCGAAACTGGAAACGATCTTCAGGTTTGGCATCTTGTCGATGACTTCTGCCGGGGCCCAGCCAAACGTCGCAAAGCCCATCGCCTTCGACAAATCTTCCTCGGACAGGGAGTTGATTGCGTCACGGCTGTCGAGCAACCGGACGGGAAAGCGGGATTTCAGAGCCTCCACCGTACGAGGGAAAAAGGGACCTGCGACAAAAATTTCTTCGGACATGACTGATTTCCTGAACTACGAATGAAGAGAGTGGTGAGGAGTGTCCCGGGACACCCACTGAAAATTTGCACACCGGGCAAGGGCCCCGGGGCGATGACAACGCTGGCAGTGACGGCGAATGGATTCACGATTGCGCCCCTCGAATTTCAAGCTTTCGCAGCGCAGAATCAACAATTGAATCGACAGGCGCATCGATATTCACATGAACCGCGTTCTCGCTTGCATCCGGCACTTCAAGCGCCGCCAGCTGACTGTCCAGCAGGGAAAGCGGCATGAAGTGACCCGTTCGCTCATTCATGCGTTCGACGAGCAGTTCCCGGCTGCCGGTCAGGTGAACAAAAACCACATCCGTTCCGGACTTGTCGACGATGCGCTGACGATAGGCCTTCTTCAGGGCCGAACAGGCAATGACCAGATCCGGAGTGTCAGCGAACCGTTCTCCGATTTTTTCAAGCCAGGGCCAACGATCAGAATCCCCGAGCGGAATACCCGCTTCCATTTTCTCCACATTGCCAGGCGGGTGCAGGGTGTCGCCATCCAGAAACGGCAGCGACAACCGATCGGCCAGCCGGGACCCGATGGTTGATTTACCACAGGCCGATACGCCCATGACAATGATACCGGCACTGCCCTTCATGGCTGGACAACAGCCCTGGCCAACGGTCGACTCACGATTTCGCACCCTCATTGTCGTTGCTGAGGTCGCTGCTGCGATAGATGGTAACGTGTCGATCGAGGGCGTCAGCGCAACGATCCGCATCGCGGGCAAGTGCCGCTTCCACAATCTCATTGTGTTCTTTTGTGGTCGTTTTCCCGCGAAACCCGTAGGTCCGCAGTTCCGCCACCGCATGCAGTCGAAATTTGTCATAGATGATTTTGTATTCATGTTTGAGCAGCTCGGACTGGCACGCCGAGATCAACACCGCATGAAACTGGGCATCGTGGCGGGACCAGATTTTGATAAAGCGGCCGAGGTCCTCGGCACCGCGCATCTTCTGTTCAAGATAGATCAACTGGTGATGCGCCGCGGTCAGGTTGGTTTCCCACTCGAGATCCCCGTGTTCGATGGACAGGCGGGCGCCTTCCCCCTCGAGCAGTACACGGAGATGGCGAAGCTCCATGAATGAATCTCTCGTTGGTTCGATCGTGCTGAATCCACGTTGCTCTTCGAAGTTGACGAACCCCTCCCCCGCCAGACGGATCAATGCCTCCCGAAGAGCGCCTGACGTTGTGGAAAAGGTGTCCTTGAGGTGCTGCGGCTTGAGTTTCTCGCCGGGTTTCCATCGTCCCCAGAGCAATCCGTCACGAAGCTTTTCGTAGGCGTATCCAGCCGATGTGTTGTGCGATTCCAGCGGGATATCGGACAGTTCAACGGTACCCGGCATTGTCTCTCCCTACGTCAACTGGCCCCGATTTTGGCGCAAACAACCCGTCAGCACAAACGATTTTCGAAAAACAAATATAATTTCGAAAATTTCTTGCAAGCTCTTCCAGCCGTTGTTAGCGTTTGGGCGGACGAATTTTGGGGAGCTGCATCAAAGTCTGTTGGACAGAAGCCGCAGGCACTGCTTTCATATCCAAACAATCAATCGTTCAATCAGTTTTACCTTGGGAGGAATCAAATGAAACTGCTTAAGAAAATGACCACGGCCCTGTTGGCCACGGCTGTTGCCGCCGGTGTTGCCGGTGGAGCAATCGCAGCCGAAACAAAGCTGCGCATTCAGACCCACTACGCACCTGAAACGCCTTCTGGAAAACTGGCGGCTCAGTACGTTGACGACATCCAGACAATGTCCAATGGCGAAATCAAGGTTGAGATGTTCTACTCGTCCTCCGTCGTGAAATCCGTGGAAACGTTCGACGCAGCGGCAACAGGCATTCTCGACTGCGACATGACGGGCGGCGGCTACCAGACCGGCAAGAACCCTGCGTTCCAGTTCGTTGGCGACATCATGGGCGGCTACGACACACCGTACCAGCAGCTCTCATGGCTCTATTATGGCGGCGGTCTTGGTGCAGCGCAGAAACTTTACAACAAGTTCGACATGGAGCTCATTGGTTGGTGGGTTTATGGCCAGGAAAGCTTTGCGTCTTCCAAGCCAATTGCCAAAGTCGACGATTTCAAAGACTGGAAGTTCCGTTCGCCTCCGGGCATGGAAACCAAGATTTTTGAAAAGCTTGGTGCCAAGCCAATCGTGATGGATTTCACCGAAATCTTCACGGCGCTGGAATCCGGCATCATCGATGGTGCTGACGCTTCAGGTCTCGCCAACAATGTTGGCCTCGGTCTTTACGACATCGTAAAATATGCCAACTTCCCCGGCTTCCACTCGATGCCGTCGGACCACCTTGCCTGCAACAAGGCGAAGTTTGATGCCATGCCCGAGCATCATCAGAAGATCATGAAGGTGACAATGGAAGCACTGGCTCTTCGCACCGCACTGACGTTCGAGAAGAAGAACGCCGAAGCTGCGGCTAGCCTGCGTTCAAAAGGTGTAACTCTGTCGGCCTGGGCTCCTGAAGAACTTCAGAAGTTCCGTGATGCCGCACAGGCTACATGGCCTGAATTTGCAACGACACCTGAAGCGAAAGAGCTGGTCGAAGCACACCTGATTTATCTGCGCCAGCTTGGTCTGGCCAAGTAAGGTAACGTATCATTGGGGCAGCACGCGAGTGCTGCCCCAACTCATTCAAGTGGTGCTGTTTGTGAAGTGCCGCGCGTTGAGACGGGTTTTGCCAATTTCAGGAATTCTGCAGGTCACGCTGCGCGGATATAGACTGAGATTGGCAGAATTCTTCCTGGGAGGGGCGAATGGTTGAACACGAACGAACTGGTCCACTGGAGATGCTCACGTGGAGCTTCAGCCGTGTTGCGATGTGGGCCCCATTCTTCATCGTCCTGATTATTCTCTACGAAGTGATCATGCGATACTTTTTCGCGGCGGCGACCCTTTGGGTGAACGAGATGTCATTGTGGATTGCCGGTGGCATTTATCTGTCCGCCGGACTGTACGCCATGCAGCAGCGCAGCCACATCCGCATTTTCATCATCTATGATGCAGCGCCTGCCTGGATGCGAAAAGCATTCGATGCTGCTTCCACAATCTGCGTCTGCGTATTTGGATTTGCGGTAGTGTGGGGCGGTTTTGGCGAGGCCAAGGCCAAGTTCCTGCGCTGGGAAACCTTTGGCACTGCTTTCGATCCGCCGCTGCCGGCAACCATCAAACCACTCATCCTCACCATGATGCTGTTCCTCGCACTTCAGGCTGTGTCCAACCTGATCCGTGACTGGCCGTCGGCTGCATGGGTCCGCAAAACATTCGACATCTTTGTGACCGCGCTGGTGATCGGATTGGCGGCACTGGCCGCCTACAATCTGTTCATCGTACCGCCCGAGGGTCACTCCGTGCCGCTTAAATGGCAGGTCGCAATTGCCCTGTTTCTGGTGGCAGCCGTGGCGCTGGTGCTGATCGGGATCGTCCGGGACTTCAACCGCACTCCGGTTCCCCATGTTGAGATCGACGAAATCGAACAAGAGGTTGCCAGCCTCAAGGAAGTCAATCTGCCGGACGAAACACTGTCAGGCAACCCGCCGAAACCCGGCGAATAGGGAGCCGCGTCGTGGATATCGGAACTATTTCACTTATCGTGCTCGTCGGCATGCTGATGCTGCTGGCGATCGGTATGCCGCTCGGCTTTGCATCGGGTTTCCTTGCCGTTCTGGTCATGGTGCTCAAATTCGAGCCCACCCTGATAACCGATCCGATGAGCTTCGGCTCGGGAATTCTGACGGGCAATTTCGGCAGCGGGCCGATGAACATTCTGGCCCAGCGATTATACGGGATCACGACAAATTACGTGCTCATATCGGTGCCATTGTTCATCTTCATGGCAACGCTGCTGGAGCGGTCGGGCATTGCCCGAGACATGTATTCCTCGCTCAGCCAGTGGATGTCGCGCACCCGTGGTGGCATCGCCGTGGTGACCGCCATCATGGCCATCGTCATGGCTGCCATGTCAGGCATCATTGGCGGCGAGGTGGTGTTGCTGGGTCTGATCGCCCTGCCGCAGATGCTGCGCCTCGGCTACAACCAGAATCTTGCAATCGGCACAATCTGTGCTTCGGGTTCGCTCGGCACAATGATCCCGCCGTCTATCGTCCTGATCTTCTATGGCCTCATCACCGAGACCTCGATCCACGCCCTGTTCAAGGCGGCTTTCCTGCCAGGATTCATGCTGGCCACCTGCTACATTGTCTACATTCTGGTGCGTACGCGCCTCAATCCGGAACTGGCCCCGCTCCCCGAACCGTCGCCTGACGACATGACCATGAAAGAGAAGAGCCTCTACGGCTCAACCCTGATTGTCATGCTGGTCGGCATCGCAGCAGCAATCGTTGCCGGGCGCTGGATCTACCTGACCGTCGGCGCCAGCTTCAACCCCAAGATGATCGACCAAAACACGGTGCTGATCGACAGCGGCACGTTCTACACATCGCTGGCCATCGCCGCCGTCGGCGCCATCTACATCTTCTTCGTTGTCGGTTATCCGGTGATGAAGGAAGCCTGGGCACGCGGCCGCGGCATGGTCGCGCCAATGCTGGTCGTTTTCGTTGTGCTGGGTTCAATCTATGGCGGCATTACCGGCATTACGGAAGCGGCAGCGATGGGTTCGCTGGCCGTGCTATTCCTGATCTTCATTCGAGGGGAATTCTCGCTCAACCTGTTGCGCGAGGCGTCGATGCGGACGTTCAAGTCCACAGGAACAATCATCTGGGTGACCTTCGGTGCAACGGCGCTGGCCGGCGCCTACACGATTGCCGGCGGACCCACCTATGTGGCCAATCTGATTGTCGGTTACGACCTGCCGACCATGGGCGTGCTGCTGGTGATGATGGTGATCTTCCTGTTTCTCGGCGCTTTCATGGACTGGACCGGCATTGTTTTGCTGGTCATGCCGGTGTTCCTGCCCATCGTCCTGAAACTGCCGATGGACGAACTCGGCCTGACCGGCGGACTCGATTCCCGCACCTTCGTTCAGGTCTGGTTCGGTATTCTGTTCTGCGTCAACATGCAGGTGAGTTTCCTGTCGCCGCCATTCGGACCCGCGGCGTTTTATCTGAAATCCGTGGCTCCGCCGCACATCACTCTGCCGGATATCTTCCGCGGCTTCCTGCCCTTCATCGCCATGCAGCTGTTCATTCTGACGATCATCCTGCTGGTTCCGGAAATCACCACGGTGTTCCTCTAGGAAAGGACACGCCATGCTGAGTGCCCGACAGCAGCAGGATTTTCAACGCAACGGCTACCTGGTCGTCGAGGATGTCTTCGACACCAAGGTAATCAGGGCAGTTCGGACGGAATATTCGGAGCTGCTGGACGGCCTCTATGCCGACTGGTTCGCCCAGGGGCGGGTCGCCATTGCGCCGGGCCAATTGACGTTCGAGGAAAAGCTGCTGATTGCCTACCGGTCCGGCTGTGACTGGTTCCAGCCAATGGATATCTCTCTGCCCGGCGATGAAATCGAGGCCGACACGCCGATGCATTTTGGACCCGCCATCTTCGATTTCGTCACCCACCACCAACTGCTTGACCTGGTCGAAGACCTGATCGGACCGGAGATCACCTCCAACCCGATCCAGCATGTCCGGATCAAACCGCCGACAACTGACCTCGCCGAGGGCGAAATCCGCGCTCACATCACATCGACCGACTGGCACCAGGACCGCGCCGTAGCGCTGGAAGAGGCCGACAACACCAATATGGTGACCGTCTGGTGCGCTATCTCCGATGCCACGGTTGAGAATGGCTGTCTGCAGGTCATCCCCAAGGCCCGCGATGAGGACATGAAACCGCATTGCCCCAGAACCCAGACAGCGATTGCCGATGGACACATCGATGAAACGGCGGCACTGCCGCTGCCCGTGAAGTCTGGTGGCGTCGTGATCTTTCACCCGCTGACACCACACGCATCGCTGGTGAACATGACTGACGGATTTCGCTGGTCGTTTGATTTACGCTTCAATGTGACCGGGCAACCAACGGGACGCTCGCACTTTCCTGATTTCATCGCCCGTAGCCACAAGCAACCGGAAACAGTGTTGACGAACTGGCGTGATTGGCGTGATCTGTGGTTCGATGCACGCTCCAGACTTGCGGTGCAGCCCCACATCAACATCCATCGCTGGAGCGCTGACGCGCCAGCCTGCGCCTGAGGTGCATATGACTGAAACCGTACGTCTTGACCCGTCCGACAATGTGGTGACGGCCATTAAACCGCTGCAGACCGGCGAGGCGGTGGAAGGCAATGCAACGACGAGTTTGATCCCCCGCGGCCACAAGATCGCCACCGAGCGATTGATGCCGGGTGATCCGGTGCGCAAATACGCGCAGGTCATCGGCTACGCGTCGGAAGAGATCGATCCCGGTGATCACGTCCACACCCACAACGTGGAATTTCGCAATACCGATGCGGACTACGAATTCTCCACCGACCTGCGGCCTGTCGAACCCGCCGTGACCCAGGACACATTCATGGGTTTCCGGCGCGCCAACGGAAAGGTTGGCACCCGCAACTACATCGCAGTTCTGACCTCGGTGAATTGCTCGGCGACGGCCGCCCGAAAAATCGCCGATGCCTTCGGGCCAGATGAGCTGGCCGCCTATCCCAATGTGGATGGCGTGGTTGCCTTCGTGCACGGGACTGGTTGTGGCATGGCCGGTTCCGGCGAAGGGTTCGAGGCCTTGCAGAGGATCATGTGGGGCTATGCCCGGCATCCCAACCATGCGGGTGTTCTGATGGTTGGCCTCGGCTGCGAAATGAACCAGATCGACTGGCTGCTTGAAGCTTACGGCATTGAAAAAGGCCCGTTGTTCCACGCCATGAACATTCAGGACGTGGCGGGCCTTGCCAAGACCATTGAGGTGGGCATCGAGCGGGTCAGCAAGATGCTGCCGCTGGCCAACGAGGCCAGCCGCGAACCCTGCCCGGCTTCCGAACTGACCGTTGCCCTGCAATGCGGCGGGTCCGATGCCTGGTCGGGAATAACTGCCAACCCGGCGCTGGGCTATGCCTGCGATCTGCTGGTAGCGCAGGGCGGCACCGGCGTCCTGGCCGAAACGCCGGAAATCTACGGTGCCGAGCACCTGCTCACCCGCCGTGCAGTCGATGCCGGCGTCGGTCAGAAACTTGTCGACCTGATCCGCTGGTGGGAGGATTATACCCACCGCAACAGAGGCTCGATGGACAACAACCCGTCGCCCGGCAACAAGAAGGGCGGGCTGACGACGATACTGGAGAAGTCCCTCGGTGCGGCCGCCAAGGGTGGCACCTCGCCACTGACCGGTGTCTACAAATATGGCGAACCCATCACCGAACCCGGTTTCGCGTTCATGGATTCGCCCGGCTACGACCCCGCATCGGTAACGGGTCAGATCGCCAGCGGCTGCAATCTTGTGACCTTTACTACCGGTCGCGGTTCTGCCTTCGGATGTAAACCCGCCCCATGCGTCAAGATCGCCACCAACACGGAGATGTATTCCCGCATGATCGATGACATGGATTTCAACGCCGGCACGATCCTCAGCGATGGCAAGTCGCTCGAGGAGGCAGGACGCGAAATCTACGAGATGCTGCTGCGGGTAGCGTCGGGCGAGAAGTCCAAGTCCGAGGCGCAGGGACTGGGTGATTTTGAGTTCGTTCCCTGGCAGATCGGGGCAACGATGTGAGCGAATTCGGGCAACATATCGCCGTGATCGGTTGCGGGCTCTGGGGCGCCGCCGCTGCCCGCCACCTTGCTGAGGCCGGACACCGCGTCACGCTGATTGGCCCGCAGGAGCCGGAAAACAAAGCCACCCACGGGGGCGTGTTCGGCAGTCACTACGACGAGGGACGAATTACTCGTAAGCTCGATGTGGATCCGGTCTGGAGTGCTTTGGCGAGTGCTTCGATTGACCGCTACCGCAATATTGAAAACCGCAGCGGCATCAGATTTTTCGACGAGCTCGGCGCCGTGATGGCGGGCGAGAAAGGCGGAGCCTTCATTACGAAGGCGGGGCAGATACGCGACAGCGGCATTGCATCGGACGCACTGGAAGGATCGCTGCTGCAGCAACGGTTTCCGTTCCTCTCTTTCCCGGCAAACACCCTGGCATTTCACGAGCCCCACAGGGCCGGCACCATTTCCCCGCGCCGGCTGGTGCGGGCGCAAACCCTTTTGGCCGATAAAGCCGGTGCTTCTGTCATGCGGGCTGAAGTCCGGTCGCTACGCGAGTCCGGAGCCGGGGTGGAAATCGAGACGCAGGACGGGACCATCGTTGCAGACAGGGCGCTGGTCGCGGCCGGCGCCTACAGCAACATGGTGCTTGAAAACCAGCTCGAGCTGACGGTCTATGCGCGCACCATTGCGTTGTTTGAGCTGGAAGATCTGGAGGCCGCACGGCTGGCCCGCATGCCATCCATCGTCTGGCGCACACCGGAAGGTGCGGACCCTTACATCCTGCCGCCGCTGCTCTATCCTGATGGCCGGCGCTATCTGAAACTCGGTGGCGATCCGCACGACACACGACTGAATACGCCGGAGGCCATTTCAAACTGGTTCCGCTCAACCGGAAGCGATGAGGCCGCCGACTATCTGCAGGGATTGCTGCTGTCGCTGATCCCCGACCTGCAATTCAGGCAACGCCATCAGGCAACATGCGTCACCACCTATACAGCCAGTGGTTATCCATATGTGGACCGAGTCAGTGATCGCATAGCCGTGTGCACGGGCGGCAACGGTGCCGGCGCAAAGTGTTCCAATGAAGTGGGTCGCCTGGGTGCCGAGGCCGTGCTTGGAAATTGTGACGACAGGTTTCGCGCCCGGTTTGCAAACAGCATCGCAGCGTGAAGGAAGGGAGACCATGGAAATTCTGACCGAAAACCAGACGAGCTTCTATCGTGACAACGGCTATCTGGTGCTTGAGGCGCATCTACCGCGATCGGTTATTGATCAGGCCCAGGCCGAAATCGCGCGCCTCTCCGAACCGGCCAAAACGCTGGACGAAAGCGACGACCGTATTGACCTGGAGGATAGCCACACGCGCGACGCACCCCGTATTCGACGCATCAAGCGCCCGGACCTTCAGAGCGAATTCTTCAATTCGCTTATGCGCAGCGACCACATTCTCGCGCCAGCGCGTGATCTGATCGGCCCCGACCTGCGCATGCACACGACCAAACTGAACATGAAAAAAGCCGAATACGGTGCGCCGGTTCAGTGGCACCAGGATTTTGCCTTCTACCCGCACACCAACGATGACGTGCTGGCCATTGGTGTGGTGTTCGATGACATCTATCAGGAGAACGGGCCGTTGCAGGTTTTTCCGGGTTCCCATACTGGCCCGATACTGGATCACCACCACGATGGCGTCTTTGCCGGTTCCGTTGACCTGACGGACGCCGGATACAAGCTGGAAGACGCGACCTCGCTCACGGGTCCCGCAGGCACCATCACCATTCATCATGCCCGGTTGCTGCACGGGTCGGCGCTCAATACATCAAGCCGCGACCGGCAAATGCTGTTCTACGAAATGATGGCCGCCGATGCATTCCCGATCCAGGGTGCGATGACCCGCTACGATTCGATCGAGCAATATGACGCACTGATGCTTTGCGGCCAGACAACGAAACAACCACGGCTGACACCCGTCCCTGTCCGCATACCGCAACCGCAACCCGGCAAGGCCGGGTCCATCTACGAAATTCAGTCTGCCGGTAAAGGCAAAGACTACCAAACCTATGAAGAGGTCAAACAAGCCACATGACACAACCAACTATCGGATTTATCGGCCTCGGCCTTATGGGCTCGGCCATGGTCGAGCGCCTGCAGGCGCAGGGCTATGCGCTCAATGTCATCGCCAACCGCAGCCGCGCCAATGTGGATGCCGCCATCGGTCGCGGCGCAACCGAGTTCAAGACATCGCGCGAATTGTCCGAAGCCAGCGACATCGTCATGCTGTGCATGGACACATCAGCTTCGGTCGAAGGTCGGATGATGGGTGAGGACGGTGTGCTTGCTGGCCTCTCAAGCGGCAATGTGGTTATTGACTTTGGCACGTCCCTGCCGGGATCAACCCGCATGCTCGGTGAAAAGGTCGCGGAAAAGGGTGCTGACTATCTCGATGCCCCGCTGGGTCGCACTCCCGCCCATGCAGTGGACGGGTTACTCAACATCATGACAGCCGGAGACAAGGACGCCTTCGACAAGGTTCGGCCAGTGCTGGACGATCTGGGAGAAAATGTCTTTCATCTCGGCCCGCTGGGGGCCGGACATACGGTCAAGCTGATCAATAATTTCTTTGGAATGACAGTTGCCAATTCCATGGCCGAGGCTTTCGCCATGGCCGACCTTGCCGGGGTTGAGCGACAGACACTCTATGACGTGATGTCAGCCGGACCACTGCATTCCGGCATGATGGATTTTGTCAAAGGCTATGCTGTCGACGGCGATCCCGCGCAGCTCGCATTTGCCATCAAGAATGCACGCAAGGATGTCGGCTATTATGCCACCATGGCCGACGACGCGGGTGTGCCAAGCCTGATGTCAGGCGCCGCAAAGCAGGCGCTGGCGCTGGCCGTGGCACAAGGACGGGGCGAGGACATGGTCAGCCAGATGACCGACTTCTTCGCCGACCTGTTCAAGAAGCCGTAGGCTCGAAATCGCATGGCCGGTCTCGCTGCCAAAGCCAATTCTGACCGGCCCATTCTCGGCATCATGATGATGCTGGCGGCCTATTTCTGCTTTTCATTCATTGATACCAGCGCCAAGTGGCTGGCGCTGGCCGGGCTTCCGGCCCTGCAATTGTCTTTCATGCGTTATGTCGGCCATTTCGTCATCTCGCTGGCGCTGATCGGTGTCGGTGGCTTCAACATCGACCGCTTCCGATCGGAAAAGATGGGACTGGTGATACTGCGCGGCATCCTGCTGATGGCATCCACCATCCTTAACTTCATAGCCATCCGCTACATACCACTGACGCTGACATCCACCATCCTGTTTTCCGCCCCCATTATCATTTGTGCACTGTCGTGGCCGCTGCTCGGAGAACGGGTCGGCATCTGGCGATGGGCAGCAATCATGGTAGGATTCTGCGGAATTCTGGTTGCCATCCGGCCGTTTGACGAGAGCTTTCACTGGGCGGTATTTCTGTCCCTCGCGGGAGCCAGCTCTTTCGCCATGTACTCAATTCTGACGCGCAAATTATCCGGCATTGTCGCCATCGACACGATGCAGTTTTATTCTGGATTGGTCGGAACGGCGGCCTTACTGCCCTTTGCCTTGCTGGAATGGCAAAACCCGCAAAACGCCTTTGACTGGACGGTGATGATCGCACTCGGCCTTTTTGGTTGGGTGGGCCATCAAATATTGACCAAGGCTCACAATTTCGCCACCGCCACGACGCTCACGCCATTTGCCTATTCCTTCATTTTGTACCTGACAATATGGAGTTACCTGGTGTTCGATCACCTGCCCGATCAATGGACGATACTGGGCGCCGCAATCGTCATAGCCGCGGGCTTGTTCATCTGGGTTCGCGAAAACCAGAATGCTGTTAAGGTCAGAACGCCCGCGCACGTCCTGGCAGAGAAATGACAAGGCTCGCTGGCATCTCTTTGACCCGTGTGCACAAACTCAAGATCCAAGCCAACAGGCCTTGACTGCAGGCGTGGAGAATTACTCTCCAAATTTCGCATCAGCCGTTTCGAGCTTCTCCCAGTCAAACCGTACCCCAATACCCGGCTCGTCTGGTGCGACGGCCAGGTGGTTTTCGAGTACAAGCGGACGCTGCGTGTATTCGTCAATCGGGAAAGAGTGAATTTCCAGCCAGCCGCCATTTTCCTGCGCCGCAACGAGGCTCACGTGCAATTCCTGCATCCCGTGGCTGCAAACCGGAATACCGTGCTTGCGAGAGAGCTCTGCCACCTGAAGCCAGCCTGTAATGCCACCGCAATTGGAGGCGTCGGGCTGGATAAAGGAAAGCCGTGACTGCTCGAACGCATATTCAAACTCATGCAGCGTATGCAGATTTTCGCCCATGGCCAGCGGCACACCGGTCGCGTCGGCAATCACGCCGTATCCTGAATAGTCGTCGGGTATGATCGGTTCCTCAAACCAAAGGATGTCAAAAGGTTTGAACGCTTCTGCTGCGGCAACTGCCTGGTCGCGTGACATAGAATAGTTGGCGTCCACCATAAGCGCCACATCCGGACCGATAAGATCGCGCACCGCGGCAACGCGAGCTGTGTCTTCCTCCAGTGTCGGTTGACCTATCTTGATCTTGATACCATTGCTGCCGCGGGCAAGATAACCGCGCGTTTGTCCCAGCAATTTATCGAGCGAAAAATTGAGGTCAATTCCGCCACAATAGGCTTTGCAGGACTTTGCTGTGCCACCGGCCATTTGCCAAAGCGGTCTTCCCGCCCTCTGACAGCGAATATCCCACAGGGCGATATCAACGGCGGAAATCGCGAAGGAAGCGATGCCGCCTCGCCCTACATAGTGGATATGCCAGAGCATGGCTTCATTGAGTTGCTCGACACCGGCGGCATCCCTGCCAACCAGCATGGGCGCCAGATCATGCTCAATCATCGCTTTGATGGCGGAACCGCCCTTACCGCCTGTATAGGTGTAACCGGTGCCGCTTGAACCATCGTCAGTTTCCACGGTCGCTGTAATCAGCTCAAAATGTGTGTGGTCGCCATGCCTGGCATCCACGAGCACCTCGACCAGTGGAACCTTGAACAGACGAACTCGGATGGATTCAATCGACGTCACGGCAGATCTGTTCTCCAGCGAGAAAGACAAGAAGGACGCTCTGAACAGAGCTGGCTCCAGATATCGCCGATTCCGGCATTTCCGCAAGTTGTGGCTGTTAAAAGGTGGGCAAAAATGAGCTGAAGTTTTCGGGCTGAAATCCGAATTGACCAGTTGTCAAATCCTGATTGGGCGGGGCACACTCGTGATCGAAACCCGTTGAATGAGCTGTTTGAAAGAACCTGATCCATGATAGATGACCGCTTTTCGGGACGAAGAACAATCGTGACAGGAGGCGCTGCGGGAATAGGTGCGGCAATTGCGCACCGCATTGCCGCCGAAGGTGGAATCGTTGTGATATGGGATCGCGACGGCAAAGCGATTGAAAAGACCGCCTCCGGCAACCCGAACATTTCCGGCCAGGTGGTCGAACTTACGGACAGCGATGGCGTCGATGCAGCCGCACGGACCGTGGTCGAAAGGCTCAACGGCATTGACGCATTGGTTTGTAGCGCCGGAATCACCGGCCCAAACCTGAAAACCTGGGAGTATGACCCGCAAGACTGGCGACACGTTTTCGATGTCAACGTCAACGGTGTCTTCTATGCCAACCGTGCCGTCGTGCCCTACATGATCGAGGGCAATTACGGTCGGATCGTCAACATCGCCTCTATCGCCGGCAAGGAAGGTAATCCCAACGCCCCGGCCTACAGCGCATCGAAAGCGGCCGTCATCGGCCTCACCAAGTCGCTTGGCAAGGAGCTTGCAGACCGTCCAATAACGGTAAATTGCGTTACCCCTGCCGCGGTGAAAACAGCCATCTTTGATCAGATGTCCGACGAGCACATCGCATTCATGCTTTCAAAGATTCCTATGGGGCGTTTCGGCACCGTCGAGGAAGTCGCCGCCCTTGTTACCTGGCTGGCCAGCGAGGAGTGCTCGTTCACCACGGGTGGTGTATTTGACGTTTCCGGTGGGCGCGCAACGTACTAGATTTTTGAACTACGGCCTGTCTTATTTCCGCAGAGTTCGTTAAAGACTGGCGGCCTTAGAATTTGGCCATTCGGAGAACCAGCCAATGAAGATTGCAATTGTGGGGACGGGCTATGTTGGCCTGGTCACGGGTGCCTGCTTTGCCAATGTCGGCCACCACGTCTGCTGCATCGATACCGATGCGGATAAGGTGGCACAGATTCAGGCCGGAAACATACCGATTTACGAGCCTGGATTAACCGACATCGTCAAAACTAATCTGCAACGCGGTCTGCTGGAGGTGACGACGGAGCCGGAAGCAGCCATTCGCGAAGCAGAGTTGATCTTTATCGCCGTTGGCACGCCGCCGGACGAAGATGGTTCCGCAGACCTGCAATACGTGCTTGCTGTCGCCCGCACCATTGGCGAGCAGTTGAACGAATCCAAAATCGTGGTCAACAAATCGACCGTCCCAGTCGGAACCGCCGACAAGGTTCGTGACGTCATTGCAAAGGTGTTGGAAGAGCGCGGCGCTGACATCGATTTTCATGTATGCTCCAACCCTGAATTCCTGAAGGAAGGCAACGCCGTCGAAGACTTTCAACGCCCTGACCGGATCATCGTTGGTACGGACTCCGAATTTGTCGCCGAGAAAATGCGGGAATGCTACGCCCCCTTTAACCGCAACCACGACCGGCTGATGGTCATGGATGTTCGCTCATCCGAACTCTCGAAATATGCCGCCAATGCAATGCTGGCCACGAAAATCAGCTTCATAAACGAAATGGCCAACATTGCCGAAAGGGTGGGAGCCGACATCGAGAAAGTTCGCATCGGTATCGGATCAGATCCGCGCATCGGCTACCACTTCATCTATCCCGGCGCTGGCTACGGCGGTTCGTGCTTTCCCAAGGACGTGCAGGCGTTGGCAAAAATCGCCCATGATGCCGGCATCCAGCCAACGCTTTTGGAAGCCGTTGAGGCGGTCAATGAAAACCAGAAGGGGACGCTTTTCCGGAAACTATCAGAGGCACTTGATGGAGAGTTGAAGGGAAGACGGATCGCTGTGTGGGGCCTGGCGTTCAAACCAAACACCGATGACATGCGGGCCGCACCAAGCCGGGTTTTGATTGAAGAGTTGCTGGATTCCGGAGCTCTGGTTCAGGCGTTTGATCCAGTAGCCGGAGAAGAGGCGACCAGGCTGTTTGGCGACCGGGCAGGTTTTCAGTTGAATGCCAACAAGGAAGACGCTGTGAAGGGCGTCGATGGCCTCGTTATCTGCACCGAATGGTCGGAGTTCAGAATCGTTGACTTCGACTGGCTCAAACAGGTCATGGCGACACCGCTCATCGTTGACGGACGGAACATCCTCGACGCCGCCTCTGCAAGCAGGGTGGGTTTCCACTACCACTCGATCGGCCGCGCCGCCGTTAAAGGGAACCAGCACTGAGGCGCGGAGACTCACTTAGTCAGCCGAATGAGACGCCCGCCGTTACGGTCCTCTAGAACCCACAGATCGCCCCCCGGCGACTGCTCAACTTCCCGGATTCGCTTGCCCCAGGGATAGCGTTCGGCTTCGTTTGCTTTCTCGCCGGCAATGTCCACCCGGATCAATGCCTGGCCTGCGAGCCCGCCAATAAAGCCATCTCCCTTCCAGTCCGCAAATGTGTCACCGGAATAGATCACCAGCCCGGAGGGTGCGATGCTGGGCACCCAATAGGCTTTTGGCGGTTCGAATTCCGGGCGGGTATCGTGATCGGGAATCGGTACGCCACTGTAATTGTCACCGTTGCTCACCACCGGCCATCCGTAGTTGGTACCGGGTTTGACGACATTCAGTTCGTCACCATGGCGAGGTCCCATTTCATGAGCCCATAACCGACCCGACTGATCGAAAGAAATTCCGAGCAAATTGCGGTGACCGATGCTCCAGAAGGTGCGGGCAAGCGCCCCCTTATCCTGCCAGGGGTTATCAGCGGGTACTGTTCCATCGTCGTTCAACCGGATCACTTTGCCCAGCGCGCCCTCAAAATCCTGCGCCGGGGTCTGCAATTGACGATCACCCGAAGTGATGAAGAGTTTGCCGCCTTGAGGGCCACCGATTGGGCCAAAGGCGATCCGGTGCGAAAAGTGGCCCTTACCGGACTTCTTCGGTTCCTGGGTCCAGATTTTTTGAATCGCCTCCAGTTTTGGCTCGCCATCCAGACTGAGTCTGGCGCGGACCACCACAGCCCCACGGGTGCGGCCTCCATCATCGCTCTCCACATAGGACAGGTAGATAAATCCGTTGTCAGCGTAATCGGGATGAGGCACCACATCGCCAAGACCGCCCTGCCCGCCAAAAGCGACTTGCGGCACTCCGGATACTTCTCTGACCTCGCCGTCGGTGCTCGTCAGATACAGTTTACCCGGCTTGGTCGTGACCAGCAGCTCTGTGTCGCTGAGAAATGTCATGGCCCACGGCTGATCAAAATCGGCAACCGCTGTGGCGGTCATTTTCGAACCGGCGCTTCCCTCAATAACGAAAGTTTCCCCACGTGCAGCTGTCGCGGCAAGAGCGGCGATGGCGATAATGGCTATGGAAGATGCGAAGCTGAGTTTCATCATGGGTCCTCACGATTTCGGAATCTGAAAGATCATAATGGGCAATTCCGGCAATTGTTGCGCGTTGACGCGGAATTGATTGTACCCGCCGTCCGAACAACGCGGACAGGCTGTTTTGAAGTCGGGCAGCAACTGGGTTAGAAGACAGCTAAGCCAGCCAACGCTTCGATTCTGGAGTGCCTGAAATGGACGATCCGTTTGCCAGTCATGTTGAGGACTTCGCCATCCACCCGGCGCAGAAGCTGCGCGGCACAGTTGCCGGATTGTTCAAGGCAGACGGAGACGGATTCGTCACCGAGGCGGTAAGCGAACTCGCGCAATTGTTTACCGGCATTCCCGGTGATTTTCATGCCGGTCACACGCGCAAGAGTGGTGGCCGCGAGCCATGGTATCCGCGCGGAACGGAAATAAGAAATGAACGCCAGGTTTCCATCCTTGCCCCGGACGAGCTGCGCACCGTCGCGCGGCGGCTCGATATCCCTGAACTCAAGCCAGAGTGGATCGGCGGCAACCTGCTTCTTGAAGGGATTCCGAATCTGACCATGCTGCCGCCGAGAACGATGCTGTTTTTTGATGCGGGCGTGACGATCAAGATTGACGGAGATAACGGACCTTGTCGTGTATCCGGGCGTTCAATCGCCAGCCATTATCAAGGGCGCCAGGATATTGAAACCGAATTTTCGAAGCAGGCCAAGCATATGCGCGGGCTGGTTGGCTGGGTCGAAAAAGAAGGCGCCATCAAGGTGGGCGAAGGCTTTGAAGCCCGCATTCCACCACAGTGGACCTACAAGGCATAGAATGTGATCAGGTCATCATTCGAGCATGCGATGCGCCGACTGGCTAGTCAGAGCCGGCCAGAGTTTCCGGCTGGTCGACCAGGGGCGGCGGCGTCACATCTCGGCGTTTGCGCGGAAATCGACGCCCAGGGACAGGCGTAGTGCCATCACTTGTTGGCACCTGCTCCATTTGTTCCAACACCCTGTTGCGGGGAAAACTTGCAATGACCTCGGTTCCTTCGCGTAGCTTCGACTTCAACTGAAACTGACCGTCATGCATGTGCATGAGAGCCTGTACAATCGGCAATCCAAGACCGGTGCCCTGCTCTGCCGACTTAATGGCAATAGAACCCTGTCCAAATGACGAAAGCACCACCGGTATTTCCTCCTCGGCGATGCCGGGACCGCTGTCACGAATCGATATGTACTGGCCACCTGATGAAGTCCAGCCAACTTTGAGCCAGATTGTTCCCTTGTTGGGCGTGAACTTCAAAGCGTTTGACAAAAGGTTCAACGTCACCTGTCTGATGGATCGAGCATCAGCCCAGATTGGCGGCAGGCCACTTTGTATCTGTATGCTCAATTTGATGTTCTTTTCTGCAGCCTTGAGCTTGACCATTTGGTGCGCTTCTTCCGCCACATGCGCGAGGCTCGTCGATTCCTCATTCAGCTTGTAGCGACCAGCCTCGACACGCGACAGATCCAGGATTTCGTTGATCAGCTCCAGCAGGTGTGTGCCTGAGGCGTGTATGTCCTGAGCATATTCCTTGTAGAATTCATTGTTGAGCGGCCCCATGACTTCCTTTGACATAACTTCTGAAAAGCCAAGAATAGCATTGAGGGGTGTGCGCAATTCATGGCTCATCGTCGCCAAAAAGCGCGACTTTGCCAGGTTTGCATCTTCTGCACGACGTCTCGCCTCGTCGGAAATCGCAGTTGCCGCCTCAAGTTCGACGATAAGCTGGTCGCGCTCAGCCTTGGAATTCAGATAGTCCAGATGAGCATTGCGCATCCAGTCGCCGAGCCGCTGGAAGAAGAACATTGCAGCAATCAGGACAAGCGCCATTGCAATTGCAGCAAAAGTTCCATGCATCACCAATCGCACGGACACCACGAGAATGAGCGGGAATGTGGTCAGCAACACACCGTAGCGAATGTTGTTGCTCGTGGTCAGAGCCAGCGCCATCAAAACCATTGCCGAGGCGAAAACAAGGATCGAGATCGCACCACTCGTGCCTTCCATCGGATGCAGGGCAAAAAGCCCTGCCCAGACCGCACCGTTTACGAACTGGACGGTTTGTAAACGCTTTTGCCACTCGTCTGTGTCCACCGTTTCCAGTTCCATGATGAGGAAACGGCGGCAGGTGACAAGCGACCAAGCCAACGCTGAAAACGCGCAGACCAGCCACGCCCCCAGAATTGACACCGGCATGTCGGAATAGGTGAGAGCCGTGCCCAAAAGAATGATCAGGGCGATGACAAAACGCATATTGTAGCGCGATTTGGCATGACGCTGCAGAAGGACACCGGCAAAGTGGTCGGTTTCGATCTTCCGTGTTGACAATCCCAGGCGCAGATTTCGAACAGCCTCACGCCCGTGATCGTCGCGCCGTCGTTTGCGGCGTTCGACAATATTCTTGTCGGCATTGAGAATGTCTTGTTGACGCATGATACGCAGCGCTCAAAATACGGATTCACAGCTTCAAGGAAGCTTTTTTGAACGATAGCCGGTAGCGGAAAAAAAGTGGTTAATTCAATGCAAAAAGCGCCGCACAGGATCGGATGACACACACCCTATGCGACGCAACAGAATCACTCGCCAAAGCAGGATTTCAATTTGGGATATATGCAAGACGTTGATCTTTTTCGGCCTGATTGCGGCAGCGATTGCATGGCTCGATCAAAAAAACGCCCGAACCTTTACCGAAAGGACCCAAGCTATTGACGGCGACACACTTGTTGCCGGACGGGAAAAGCTGCGGCTTGCCGGTATCGACGCACCGGAAATTGAGCAGTTATGCGACAGCCGGGCAGGCAAGTGGCCGTGCGGCCGCAGAGCAAGGGGCGCATTGCGCAGCCTCACAAAACTGCCGGACTTCAGGTGCAGGACCCACGGGATCGACAAATACGACCGCTGGCTGGTGACCTGTTTTGCCGGAAATCAAAACATTAATGAATTGCTTGTCGAACAAGGCTGGGCAGTTGACTATGGAGGTTATGGAACAGCAGAGAAACAGGCTCGCGTGGCGCGAAAGGGTATCTGGAGGGGGGCCTTCGATACACCTCAGGAATGGCGGCGCCTGAACAAGGGAGATCTGGCGGTTTCACTCGACGTCAATCAAAACTGGATTAACAGCGCAACAAACAGAGTGCGTGGTCTCTGGCACACAATCACAACAGACGGAATCTCGGAATGAAACTTTTTGATGGCGGCAGGGCGCCAAACCCACGACGCGTTCGTATCTTTCTGGCTGAAAAGGGTATCAACGTCCCACTTGAAACGGTCGACATGACAGCTTTGGGCCACCGGTCGGACGAGATCACGAAGCGAAATCCACTCCAGCGGCTGCCTGTACTCGAACTCGACGATGGAACGGCCCTCAGCGAAAGTGTTGCCATCTGCCGATATTTCGAAGAACTGCATCCTGAGCCTCCGCTCATGGGCACTGATGCACAAGACAAGGCCATTGTCGAAATGTGGCAACGGCGCATCGAATTTCACCTGTTATTGGGTGTTGCCAACGTCTTTCGTCACACCCACCCTGCGATGATCGAATGGGAGGTTCCGCAAATCGCTGAGTTTGCAGAAGCCAACCGCCCAAAGGTAATGAAGATCCTCGCTTGGTTGGATGCTGAGTTAGCGACCCGCCCGTTCATCGCCGGAGAGCGGTTTACGATCGCCGACATCACCGCAATGATCGCTCTGGATTTCATGAAGCCGGCGCGGCTGCAGGTTCCGGAGAACCACCATCACCTCCTTGCCTGGCATCAAAAGACAAAGGCGCGGCCATCCGCGTCGGCATAGGGCCGCAAGATGGACGATCTGCAAAAGGAGATTGAGGCCTGCCGGGTTTGCGTCACACGCCCCTATGTCTCGCCCCTTCCCCACGAACCCAGGCCGATTGTGCGTCTGTCGCAGACTGCACGGCTTTGCATTGCTGGTCAGGCTCCGGGAAATCTGGTGAATCAGACCGGTATTCCTTTCAACGACCCCTCAGGAGATCGTCTGCGTGACTGGATGGGGGTTGATCGAGACACATTCTACGACACCAGCCGCATTGCCTTGGTTCCCATGGGATTCTGTTTCCCCGGTAATGATGCCAAGGGGGGAGATCTGCCCCCACGCAAGGAATGTCGTGATCTTTGGCATCAAAGGGTATTTGCCGCGATGCCACAGATCGAACTGATTCTGGTCATCGGACAATACGCACAGGCCTATCATCTGGGCAAACTGCGTCAGAAGACGCTGACCGAAACCGTCAAAAACTGGCGCGCCAGCTTTTCTGCCGACCGTGCGCCGAAGGTACTGCCTCTCCCACACCCATCGTGGCGCAACAGCGGCTGGCTGAAGCGAAACCCGTGGTTTGGAGATGAGGTGCTGCCGGTACTTCGGGACGAAGTGAAAAAACTGGCTTTAGAATAGAATACCGCGATTGGACCACAAAACACCCCATGCACCGCGCCAAGACGTTTCAATTTGCGCTGAAAGAGAATACGCTTCTCTTTTTGGGGACTGTACCGAGATAATTCCATGGATCGAATTGACAAGCGCATTCTCACCCTTTTGCAACAAGACGCGACCACTCCGGTGGCCGAGATCGGCAAGAAAGTTGGCCTTTCAACCACACCCTGCTGGCGACGAATTCAGAAGCTTGAAGAAGATGGCGTCATCAAAAAACGGGTGGCCGTGCTGGATCCCAAATCCGTCAACGCTCGCGTGACGGTGTTCGTTTCCATTCGAACGAATTCCCACAACGCCGAGTGGCTGAAGCGGTTCTCCGAAGTGACGTCAGAATTTCCCGAGGTCGTCGAACTGTATCGCATGAGCGGTGACATCGATTACCTGTTGCGTGTCGTGGTACCCGACATCGAGGCCTACGACGCGTTCTATCAAAGGCTGATTTCTAAAATCGATATCACCGACGTCAGTTCATCATTTGCCATGGAGCAGATGAAGTATACCACTCAACTGCCTCTGGACTATTTGCTCGACGCATAGCTGGCAAAACCTTCTTCCCGGCAACTTTCACTACATCCGGATTATTGCCAGAGACACGGCCAGCTTGAACGCCCATGACAGAATCGTGCGCCCGACTTGATTTGCATGGCAAGTGCGCGCCACCCTAATCATCACGAAAACAACTCCGGAATACGAAAAATGCCAACCGATCGAAAAATCAAACTGGCTCTTTTGATTATGCGGCTGGGGATTGGGTCATTTCTTGCCGTCTGGACGTCTCTCAAATTCATTCGTCCCGAATGGATGGTCAACGTCTTTCGCAACACCTATGGACTTGACTGGATCACTGCAGATTACGCCTACGGTGTCGGCACCATCCAGGCCTTACTGGTCTTGGCCTTCGTTTTGGGCATTTACCGCACCTTGAGCTATTCCATCATCGTTGTCATGCACGGTACGGGTGTCGTAGGCGCGCTGTTGGGGGGCGGTTTGCTGAATTTCGCAAAGTTTCCCAACAACCTGCTCTGGACGTCAGTCGCGACTCTGGCTGCACTTGTGGCCCTATGGATTCTGCGTGATCTGGACGAGTACACTGTGGATGGCCAGCTCAGCCGCCGCTGAGAATCAATACGATCGATGAAGGGCCAAACAATGGCTAATCAATTGTTCGGCAGAACGGCGGACGGCCAGGACGTTCATCGCGCAGAACTGAAAAATGGGCGCCTCAGCGCCAGTGTGATGACATGGGGTGCCGTATTGCTGGATGTCCGCTTCGCGGGACACACTCCGTCCCTGGTACTTGGCTTTCGTCGATTTAGTGAATACGAGGCGCACTCTCCCTATTTTGGAGCAATTGTCGGCCGGTTTGCCAACCGGATCGGAGGCGCCGGGTTTCAGCTCGACGGCAAGCACTACAACACCGACAACAACGCTCTGAATCGCAATACACTGCACGGGGGGCGCAGGGGTGTCAGCCATCGCATATGGTCGATAACCCAGCAAAAGAAAGCCAGCCTGACACTTGAACTCACCGATTCCGATGGGGAAATGGGCTTCCCTGGCACCTGCAGGCATACCTGCCGCTATGAATTGCTGGATGATGACACGCTGGAAATTGAAACCGTCAGCGAAACCGACGCCCCGACAATTGCCGGTTTGGCACATCATTCCTACTTTAATCTCGACGGCTCCAACGATTGTCGCGATCATCTTTTGAGCATCAATGCAAATGAGTATCTGCCTGTGGATGCTGATCAGATTCCGACTGGAGAAATCAGACGCGTGGCCTCCACTGAGTTTGATTTTACCAAAGAACGAACCATAGGCACCTCCAGCGAATATGACCACAATTTCTGCCTTGCGACGTCGCGCCGGGCACTCACCAGATGCGCCGAACTGAAAGCACCCTCAGGTGCTATTGTGATGGAAGTGTCAACAACTGAACCCGGACTGCAGCTCTATACCGGAGGCGGCATCGACACGCCGCAACACGGTCGTTACGCCGGTCTCTGCCTGGAAACGCAGAACTGGCCAGACGCTCCTAACAAACCGGGCTTCCCGAGCGCGGTATTGCGCCCCGGAAAGCCTCTTCGCCAGGCAACCCGGTACCATTTTTCAGCAGGCGGCACTCACCTGTTGACCACACGATCTCCGACGTTCACGGTTGACTAACCGGCGATCCAACCAGGCGAATTGATGAAACTATCTGGCAAAACGGCGATAATCACCGGCGCAGCACAAGGCATTGGCTATGCCATAGCGCGGAGATTTCTCAATGACGGCGCCCGCGTCGTCATTGCCGACATCCACGACGAAAAAGGTGAAGCGGCGGTTGATGAGCTGAACGCCTTAGGAGAAGTCCGGTACGTCCATGCGGATGTGGGCGAACGGCTCGATGTGCATAATCTTGTTGCCGCTACAATAGATTCCTTTGGTGAAATCGACATCTTAGTCAACAACGCCGGAATTGTTATCGGCAGTGATTTTCTCGACGTCTCGGAAAAGGACTTTGATCAGGTCCTGCGCGTTAATCTGAAGGGCTCATTTCTTTGTTCCCAGGCTGTCGCCCGCCACATGGTCGAACGGGTGGAGGCAGATGGCCCCGCGGGTTGCATAATCAATATGTCTTCCACCAACGCGGTGTTAGCGATCCCCTCTCAAATCCCCTACACGATCTCCAAAGGGGGCGTTCGCCAACTCACCAACGTTACCTCTCAAGCACTGGCAAAATGGGGAATTCGGGTCAATGCAATTGGCCCGGGCTCAATCGCCACGGAAATGTTGGAAGCTGTAAACAGCAACCCGGAAGCGAAACGCCGCGTATTGTCGAGAACGCCCATGGGCCGAATCGGCGAACCCGAGGAAGTCGCAAATATAGCGTCCTTCCTCGCCAGTTCGGATTCCAGCTATGTGACCGGTCAGACCATCTATGTAGATGGTGGCCGACTCGGACTGGCCTACACCGTGGATGTCGCGCCCGACTCAAATTAAGGCGAGGCAGGCTCGGATCCGAACCGCGGCGCAACGCGGCATACAACCCGCAAATTCCGATATTGCCTATTGTTCGGCGGGCTTGTCGTTTTCGTCGTCGGCCCCGAGCGCCGCGAAGTTCTTGAAGACCGAATCCGCGTCGACTTCCTCATTGACCTGAGGATCCGCAGCACCTTCCTGGGTCTCTGATGCCGGAAGCAACGTATCTTCCGCAGGCCCTTCTTCAACTTTCGGCAGATACTTGGCTGCCTTTGCCACTTCAAAGTCCAGATCAATCTGGCTGCAGATGCCCAGAGTCACGGGGTCGAGCGGCTGAAGATTATTGATGTTCCAGTGGGTCCGGTCGCGGATCGCGTTAATTGTGGTTTTTGTGGTTCCGACCAGTCGAATGATGCCAGCGTCCTTCATTTCGGGATGGTTACGCACCAGCCACAAAATTGCGCTTGGCCGATCCTGCCGGCGCGATACAGGTGTATAACGGGGCCCCTTTTTCTTGAGCTCAGGCACCTTCACTTTGGGATCGAGTAAGAGCAGTTTCTTATCCGGGTCAGCTTCGCATTCCTTGATGTTATCACGCGACAATTGGCCGGTCTGAATCGGGTCAAGGCCCTTAATCCCCTGCGCAGAATCGCCGTCGGCGATCGATTTCACTTCAAGCACATGAAGGGCACAGAGATTGGCAATCTGCTCAAAACTCAAGGCAGTATTGTCAACGAGCCAAACCGCCGTCGCTTTCGGCATCAAGAGCTGTGTCGCCATAATCGTTCTCCTCGTAAGGCCGGGACTGTTTGCAACCCCGAAAACCAGATCAAATTTGTCCTGTCCGCTTGCCCGATTGGTGAGCAAGCCGTGGAAGAGCGCCACGTTGTCAGGAATTGACTTCGCTATAGGCTTTCATCGCAGCAATTGCAATTGGATTTCTGTCAGCAACTTCTGCACAAACTGAAGCCCGGCGAAGGTCGCGATGCCGACATTGCACAGTTTCATCCCTTTTGCCTCTTCGCTGGGGAAGTTAACGGGGCGTGGGAACCCGCTCGGGCAAACCGGCGATTCGAAGTGCACCGAGATAGTGTTGCAAATCCTCCTGCCGCCTGAACGGGTGGGCTCGTGCAGCAATCTCGACCGAAAAGCCGGGCTCGGCCTCGCGAAACAGCTCCATTTCGCTGGCTGCCGCCTTTTCCCTGCCGAGTTTGAACAAACACACAGCAAGCAACAAACGGGTATGGTTAGACCTTGGAACACGACGCTCCAATACATCAACGGCTGCCTGGTAGCGGCGCAAAACGAAATTTCCCCAACCGATATCCCAGAGGTACCAGCCTGGATAATATGGATTCCGTTCGACTGCGAGCTCCATCATTTTTAGGCCGTCTTCCGGTTCTCCGGTATGGGTAAGTGCCCAGCCCAGATACATCTTTTCATCGGCACTGTTGGGGTTCAATGAAACCGCTTTATGGAACAGCTCAATCGCCAGGTCGTGCCGATTTTGAAACAAACGCACCGATGCCAGCGCGCGGTAGGCTTCCGGCTCGCTGGGATCCGCTTCCACCGCCCGTTCGGCCAATGCCTGTGCGGTCTTTTGCGCCGCTAGGGGATTGCTGGTCCAGCCAAGCCGCGCAGCGTCGAGATAGGTCCAGGCATTCTGTGCAATGGCCTTCGCATATTCCGGATCAACTGAAATGGCTTTTTCAAAGGCTCCGCGCGCAAGAAGAAGCTCTTCACGGCGAAAACGCTCGAAATGCACCATTCCCTGAAGGTAATGGTCGTAGGCCTGCAGACTCTCGGTGGGCGTTCGGGCCAGTCGTGCCAGCTCGGTTTGCCGTAGCTTGCCGCGAGCACTGCTGACCGGCCCGATGACCTCAACAATCTTTCGGCTGATCTCGTTTTGCACCTCAAACAGATTTGCCACAGGTCTGTCGAAGCGCTCAGCCCAGATGTGAGTTGCATTTGTTGCATCGATCAATTGGGCGTTAATTCGAAGAGTATCGCCGATCCACTGCACGCTGCCCTCCAGCACGTATCGAACACCCAGCTCTCGCCCGACCTGTTCAGGTCTGGTGGGTTTGTTTTTGTACCGGAAAGTTGAGTTGGCTGCGATGACAAACAAATCACTGAACTTCGACAGGTCGGTAATGATGTCGTTCGTCATACCATCGCTGAAGCTTTCATGTCTGGGATCAGAATCGAGATTGTCGAACGGCAAAACTGCAATCGAGGGCTGGGCAGAAGCAAGACCATGGCCATCGGCCACACTGTCCATGGGATTAGCGAGCGGACGCAACCAGACCGAAATGCCAATTGCGATGCACAATAAAAACATGGAAAGGATTACGCCTGCCCGGCGCGAAAGTCCGTCATTGTCTTTCCAGCGCAACAACGGTGACAGACCGTTGCCAAAACCCACAAAGGCAAATCGATAGCGGAAGTCGGGCTCTGAACCACAATCCTCCACGGGCGATGCCTGCACGCTGCCCATGACAACCCGATAAACCCGAAGCGGCTGCAGAATGTTTTTCAATCGCCTGCTTCCAAGGGGCTCGAGCTCAAGGTCGAGCCTGTTTCCCAGATGCTCCTTCACCGCACCTGAAATCAGAATACCGCCAGGGTCGGCCAGTGCCTGAAGGCGACAAGCAATATTGACGCAGTCTCCGTAGATGGCGTCACCGTCATAAGCGATATCGCCGAGGTGAATGCCAATACGGAAAACGATGCGCTGATCCTCCGGAACATCGGTATTGCGGGCAGCCATTATGGATTGAATCTCGACGGCGCATGTCACAGCATCAAAAATGCTGCGAAACTCAGCCAACACGCTGTCGCCCGTAATATTTACTATTCGCCCGCGATGGCTGGACACCCGAGGCTGAACGACGCTACCGAATTGTTGGGTCAACAGAGCATGGGTGCGATCTTCGTCATCCCCCATGAGCTTGCTGTAGCCCACGACATCAGCGGAAAGGATTGCAGCAAGCCGGCGTGTCACGTCACCATTCTCCCTCGGCAACAATCCTAGCACTCATTGGCAGAGGGAATCCAAGAATCCGCTGATTTCTGGAGAACCAGCGAACGCACAGAAGGCTTTTTCGCCAACGCCGCCATGTTTGACGCCGTTGGGATCACACCGGACGGCTTACACCGTTTCCAAAACAATTTTCCCTATGTGCTTGCTTTCCTCCATCATCGCATGGGCCGCAGAGGCTTGACTTTGAGGAAAGGTTGCGTGGATGACTGGCGCCAGCTCGCCGGCGTCGAGGCGCGGCCACACCTGCTGCTCAAGCTCACGGGCAAGTTCGGTCTTGAAGGATTTGTCCCGGGCCCGCAGTGTGGATCCGGTCATGGTCAGACGTTTCAACATCAGCTTGGTAAAGTCCACATCCGGGTTTGAACCCTGAAGAAACGCGATCTGGACAATGCGCCCGTCAAACGATGCGGCCTCGAAGTTTCGCATGATGTAATCCCCACCCACCATGTCCAGAATGAGATCGACGCCGCGGCCATCGGTCTTGGATTTCACGGCCTCTACAAAGTCATCTGTGCGATAGTTGATCGCCAACTCCGCTCCAAGATCGACACAGGCAGCGCATTTCTCATCACTGCCCGCCGTTGCAAAGACCCTGGCTCCAATCGCATGTGCCAGCTGGATGGCCGTCGTTCCAATGCCCGATGTCCCCCCGTGAACCAAGAAGCTCTCTCCGGCTCTCAGTCCGCCACGCTGAAATACGTTGTGCCAAACCGT
>CALIOE010000028.1 GCA_938044775.1 uncultured Rhizobiaceae group bacterium | reverse complement strand
GTTCATCATCGGCACCGGAAGCAGATGTGCGGACGGTCCGCCAAGGTATCGATAAAGCGGTGCTCCCGCGGCTTCAGCGGCGGCCTTGGCCACTGCCAGCGAGACTCCCAGAACGGCATTGGCACCCAGCTTCCCCTTGTTGGGCGACCCGTCAAGCTCGATCATCGCATGGTCGATAGCAAGCTGGTTCTCTGCCTCCAACCCGCAAACAGAATCGTAAATCGTATCGTTTACAGCCATGACCGCGTTCAGCACGCCCTTGCCGAGATAGCGTTCTCCGCCATCGCGCAACTCCACCGCCTCATGAGCGCCCGTTGACGCGCCCGAGGGAACCGCGGCACGGCCGAATGACCCGTCTTCCAGTAACACGTCGACTTCGACTGTAGGGTTCCCCCGGCTGTCAAGGATTTCGCGGGCGTGGATATCAACAATGGTGGTCATAGGTCAGGGCTCCGTGGGGAAAGGATTGTCGGGGTTGTAGAGCAGGCTTGGATTCATTTGAACACTTATCGCCCCGGAATCATCACCGGACCGGACGTTTCTGTTCTGATGCGATACACACGTGTGGAGGCAGTGATGTAGAGCCAGTCTCGATCAGGGCCGCCGAAGCAAAAGTTGGTGCTCTTCTCAGGCATCAGGATCACACCCAGACAGGTCGCGTCCTGATCAAAAACATGCACCCCGCCCGGCCCATTGCAAAACAGATGCCCATCGATCGAAAGTTTCATGCCATCAGGCACCCATTTGGGAGTTGGCCCGGCTTCGCCTTCGACCCGGGCCCAAATTTTCCCGCCCGATAGCGAACCATCGTCACCTATGTCAAACAGTCTGATGCTCGGATCCCAGCTGTCATTGACGTAGAGTTCAGACTCATCAAGGGACAGACATAGACCGTTGGGCTGCTGGAAGTCGCTGACGACTGCTTCCAGCGTCCCGTCGGGATCCAGCCGGAACACGCCCTGAAAATCCAGTTCTTGATCGCGCAGGATGCCCAGATCCTCGCGTATGCGACCAAAGGCCGGATCTGTGAACCAAATGCGGCCGCGGCCGTCGCAAACCACGTCATTGGGACTGTTGAACTCTTTGCCCTCAAAATGGGTTACCAGAGGACGCACCACCTTGCCGCCATGTCCGTGTCGCGTGAGTTGTGATGTGGCGTGCTCGCAAGAGACAACGCGGCCCGCTCGGTCGAAACAATTGCCATTGGTCTGATTGGAGGGATAGCGGAAAATATCAAGCTCTCCATCTTCGCTCAGCAAATACTGGCTGCTCTCGGCTATATCTGAAAAAACCAGGTAATGGTCGTCAGGATGCCAGATCGGTCCTTCGACGAACGTGAATCCCTCGGCAAGGACTTCCAGCTCTGCATCTCGCGGCAGCACATCATGAAATTCGGGGGCACGGATTTCAAATATTTCCCTCAAGTTCAGATTCTCCAATTGTCGATGATCAAGATTAAACGATATGGCTTTCAACGGTCTGGCGGCAACAATTGTCCGCTGCCCATACGCTGCCAGCACGCCTGAATTCGATCGCCAGGATGGCCAGTTGTAAGATCACTGTCCTCTTAAGCAACCATCTTGGCGAGCTGGGTTGTTATGACAGCAGCTCCCCGCAGCCGCTTCTCGGGTGTTGGGTAGTCTCGTTGCAAGACTATCGACTGATCCGGGCGGATCTTGGCAAGCGAACCCTGCTCGCCAATCCAGCTGATCAGCTTGGCGGGCTCGGCAAATTCCTTGTTGCGGAACTGTATCACCAGCCCCTTGGGTCCGGCATCCAGTTTTTCGATATTCGCTCTGCGGCATAAGGCTTTGACAAAAACAATCTTGAGCAGGTGATCGACTTCTTCTGGTAGCGGCCCAAACCGGTCGATCAACTCGGCGCCGAACGCGTCAATGTCCTCAGCGCTGTCCAGCTCCGCCAGACGGCGGTACAAACTCATCCGCAGCGTCAGGTCTGGCACATAGCTTTCCGGAATCATGACCGTAGCGCCGACAGTGATCTGCGGCGACCACTTGCCCTCCAGCTCTGCGTCACCGCCATCTTTCAGTTCCGCCACCGCCTCTTCCAGCATCTGCTGGTACAGTTCGTAGCCAACTTCGCGCACATGACCAGATTGTTCTTCGCCGAGAATATTGCCACCGCCGCGAATATCCAGATCGTGGCTCGCCAGCTGAAATCCCGCACCCAGCGTATCCAGCGATTGCAGAACCTTCAGGCGCCGCTCGGCGGTTGCGGTAAGAATCTTGGTGGGCGGCAGTGTCAGCAACGCATAGGCCCGTGTCTTCGACCGCCCCACCCGGCCTCGCATTTGGTACAACTGGGCAAGGCCGAACATGTCGGCCCGGTGGATAATCATCGTATTGGCGGTTGGAATATCGAGGCCTGATTCCACAATCGTGGTCGACAGCAATACATCGTACTGGCCCTCGTAGAAGGCATTCATGACGTCTTCCAGCTCCCCCGGTGGCATCTGGCCATGCGCGACCGCGACCTTCAGCTCCGGCACGTGCTCGTCGAGAAATTCCTTGCGCGCCCGAATATCCGACACTCTGGGTACCACATAAAAACTCTGGCCGCCTCGGTAACGCTCGCGCAACAATGCTTCGCGAACCACGATTCCGTCAAACGGCATGATGAAGGTGCGCACGGCCATACGGTCAACCGGCGCCGTCGTGATCAGTGAGAGTTCCCGAACGCCAGTCAACGCCAATTGCAAAGTGCGTGGAATGGGCGTGGCTGAGAGCGTCAGCACGTGGACGTCTGCCGACAATTCCTTCAGCCGTTCCTTGTGCTTCACGCCAAATCGCTGCTCTTCGTCGATCACCAGGAGCCCGAGGCGCTTGAACTCGACAGATTTACCGAGCAGCGCGTGAGTGCCGACGACGATATCGACCGTGCCGTCCTTCACACCCGCTTTGGCCTCACTCAGGGCCTTTGATCCGACCAGACGTGAGGCGTGAGCGACATTGAGCGGAAGTCCGTGAAACCTCTCGGAAAAGGTCTTGAAGTGTTGCCGGGCCAGCAGTGTCGTGGGAACCACGACCGCCACTTGCTTACCCGCCATGGCCGCCAGAAACGCCGCGCGCAATGCCACTTCCGTCTTGCCAAATCCGACATCGCCGCACACCAAACGATCCATAGGGCGCCCGGAACCCAGATCAGAAAGCACGGAATCGATGGCGTTCATCTGGTCATCGGTCTCTTCGTATGGGAACCGGGCGGCGAATTCATCGTACAAGCCTTCCGGCAGCGTGATCGGGTCGGCGCGCTTCAACAGGCGTGCTGCAGCCACATCGATCAGCTGGCCGGCGATTTCCAGGATGCGTTTCTTGAGCTTCGACTTGCGTGCCTGCCAGTTGGCACCGCCAAGACGATCGAGCTGCACTTCCGTGTCGCTGGAGCCATAACGAGACAGCAGCTCAATGTTCTCAACCGGCAGGTAGAGCTTGTCGTCGCCGTGATAGAGCAGCTCCAGACAATCATGGGGCGCACCCGCGGCTTCAATCGTCACAAGCCCCCTGAAACGCGCTATGCCGTGGTCCACGTGCACCACCACATCGCCAGCCGAAAGGCTGGAGACTTCCGACAGGAAGTCAGCGCCTTTCTTGCTGCCTTTCCGGCGCTTCACCAATCGGTCGCCCAGCACATCCTGCTCGGCGATGACCGCGTAATCGGGATCCTCAAATCCCGATTCCAATCCAAGAACGGTCAGTGCAGTTGTTCCCTGCGGCAGACTGGACACGTCGCGCCAGGTCTCAACCTTCTTCACATTCGTCAGATCATGCTCTTCGAGAACCTGTACCAGGCGATCACGCGCGCCGTGGCTCCACGACGCGATCACCACACGTTTGCCCTCGCCGCGAAGATCGGCAGCGTGTCTGCTGAGTGCATCAAAGATATTGATGTCGCCCGCAGCGCGTTCGGCGGCAAAATTGCGTCCGGCCTTTGCCCCAAGTGCCAGAGAGCGTACCCCTTTTTCGAAATCTGGCTTCTCAAAGGGAGAAATTCTGATCAGCGGTGACCTGGCAAGGTAATCGCTTGCCTGGCCCGGCGACAAATAGAGCGTTTCTGCTTCGACAGGTTTGTACGGGGCACCGCCGTCCGAAGCCCCCACTTCGCCCTCAAGGGCTCGTTTTCGGGCCTTGAAGTGATCAATAATCTGTATGTGGCGGGCCTCCAGCGCTTCCTGCACGAGATTGTCCAGCACGATGGTTCTACGACCAAGATAGTCAAACAACGTTTCCAACTTATCGAAGAACAACGGCAGCCAGTGTTCCAAGCCGGCATAACGGCGGCCTTCGCTGACCGCAGTGTATAATGCATCGTCGCGCGTTGCGGCTCCAAATTGCGACAGGTAACTGCGCCGGAACCGGGCGATTGTTTGATCGTCGAGCGTCACCTCACTCATGGGTGCCAGGGAAATGGAATTCACCTGTGCTTTTGTCCGTTGGCTTTCCGCGTCAAAACTGCGCAGGCTTTCAAGCGTATCGCCGAAAAAGTCGAGCCTCACGGGTTCTGCAGCTCCGGGTGCGAACAGATCGAGAATTCCACCGCGGACCGCAAATTCGCCCGGCTCCCGCACGGTCGGCGTGCGTTCAAATCCGTTACCGCCGAGCCATTTGGTCAGGTCTTCCATTGAGACTCCATGACCAGGAGTAATCTGCATTACCTGGGCAACCATGGTCTCTCTTGGAGGCACCATTTGTAACAGAGCGTTGGGCGTGACGGTAATCAACCGGGGTCGATCTTCGTCTGCCCCCCTGGCCAAACGCGCAAGTGCTGCTATGCGTTGCGCGAGAACATCGCTGCTTGGGGACACACGATCATAGGGTAGACAGTCCCAGGCCGGAATGTGCAGCACCTCCGCCCAGGGTGCAAAGAAGGCGAAGGCGGCTTCCAGGCCGTCTGCCCGTTGCCCGTCTCGAGCGACAAAAACCAGATCGCGCGTCCCGTCGCCACGTTCAGATATGGCAGCCAGGGCTTCAGCAAGCACGACGGCCTCATATCCGTCGGGAACGCCGCCGAGCTGAATTGTCGAAGGGTCGTCAAGCCAACCCCTAAGTTGTGTAAGCGCGCTCACTGCCGATCAACCAAATTGAAAGTCTCGAATCCGGCGCACCAATGCAGTGTCCCAGTTGGGTGGCACGGCTGCCGTACCAGACAACCATTTATACATGTCCGGATCGGGAACTTGCATAAGCATCTCGTACTCAGCCAGTTCTTCTTCACTCATGGTCTGGATCGACTCATTGGCAAACCGGCCCAAAATCAGATCCATCTCTTTCATGCCGCGGTGCCATGACCGAAAAAGAAGGCGCTTTCGACGGTCATCCAGACCGTCGCTGGTTCGCATGGCTGCTGTCACGGGAAGTCTCCTTGAAACTGAAGCTGTTCTATAGAACCACGGCTTGGGATTGTCAGCGCCTTAGATGTCTCCGCGACAAATTTCTTCAACCGGAAAGGCCCTCCTGCCGCTTGAAGCAAATGATCGGGGTTGGCACTGTCGAAGCATGAGACCAACAATTCTCAATCCCTTGTTTGCTCCGGTGAGCAGCCTGACCGGAATCGGCCCAAAACTGGCGACCGGTCTGACCAAACTGCTGCACGGAAGCGATGACAAAGAAGAAGCACGGGTTGGCGAGTTGATATTCCATCTTCCCTCCGGGCTGATCGACCGCCGAAACCAGCCGGAAATTGCCAACGCAACCGAAGGTGTCATCGCAACAATCAAAGTACGGGTTGACAAACATCAACCGCCGCCGCGCGGTAATAACAGGGTTCCGTACAAAGTTCTTGTTCATGACGAAACCGGAGAGCTGGCCCTGACTTTCTTTCGTGGCCAGTCTTCATGGCTTGAAAAGCA